>DUAG01000062.1 GCA_012960925.1 Candidatus Manganitrophaceae bacterium | reverse complement strand
ATGGGATTGAGATCAATAAATCAGATCAGGTCGCCGCTTAATGAAGATCTCATACACCAGATTTGACAATAACTCTATCGGCATGAACGGGTTAGTTGATCATGACAGATTGAAATGATGGTGGTTGCTATGCTTGACTGTGGCCTGAACTTTTTTTAGTTTCGACTTGAGGTTGGGTTTAGCCTTGCGTAATATGGGAGGTATTCCCCTCAAGAAAACCATAATGGAGGTATAGAACGATGAAAAGGTTATTTTGGATCTTTGCTTTGGTATTATTTGCGTCCGCCTGGGTGGGGCATTCGACTACCGTTCACGCAAGTGGAGACCACGAAGGAGGCCATGATGAACCGGCTGGTCCTTCAGGGGGAACCCTCCACGCCGTAGGGGTCAAACTGGGGATGCAGTTTACATTCGAGCCGGTGGACCCACCGCTTAAGAATCATATATGGATGAAGACCGATACCAATAAAGTGTCCTTTTTCCACTTTGCGAAACCGGTCAACGCGAAGAAAAACAAGCTCCTCTTTATGGGTGACGCCATCAAAAGCCGGTTCTGTGCTGAAGACCAGCCCGATGGCGGGAAGACAGGTTTTGTCCACTTCCATAGTGCCAAGGTTGCGCCCGGACACAAACATGGGCATGGGGGGGAGAAGGGCCAGGAAGGGTACTGGCTGCGTCACATTGCCCTCGGAGAGTTTGACATGATGGGGATTCACTTTACCCCGGGCATTGCACACAATTTCAAAGCCACAAAAGCCCCCAGCTGCGGTTAAGCCATTAAATTAAATCAATTAAGAAAAAAGGGGTCGGGGCGTAATGCCTAGCCCCTTTTTTCTTCGTAAGTGCTTACAAACGGAATTAATGTGGGGCTAGGTCCGATACAAGGCATTGATTTTGATGTAGTCAAGACTCAGGTCAGCGGTCCAGACCGACGCGTTTCCTTTTCCAGAATTCAGGGAGACTGTCAGGCAGATCTCCCGTTTTTTGAGATCGTTTGAAATCTTCGACTCCGCCGACTCTCCAAGGTAGATTCCTTTTTTTACAAGAGGGGTTCGGCCGAAGGACAGATCAATTTTTTCCGGACGAATGGGAATCCCGGCATTTCCGATGGCTGCCACAATCCTCCCCCAGTTTGCATCTTCACCATAGAAGGCGGTCTTCACCAGGCTTGAGCGGGCAATCGTCATCGCAATTTGATGTGCCGCTGGATTGCTCCGTGCCCCGAGTACCTGAATCTCGATCAACTTCGTTGCCCCTTCACCATCTCGCACGATCATTTTGGCAAGCGCCAGAGACGTTGTCTCCAAGAGACTGACAAATTGCCGAAAGGCCCGCCCCTTTGACCGAATCTTTTCCCCCTTTGTCTCATTCGCAAAAAGGAGGACCATGTCGTTGGTGCTTGTATCTCCATCAACCGTGATGCGATGGAATGAATGCTCTACCGCCTGGTGCAAGGCCTCCTGTAGAAGATCGGGATTGATCCGGACATCGGTTGTCAGGAAAGCAAGCATGGTTGCCATATTCGGATGGATCATCCCTGAGCCTTTGGCAATACCCCCCACCCGGATCGTCTGCCCGCCCACCTTTGCGGAAAAGGCAATCTCCTTTGGAAAGGTGTCCGTGGTCAAAATGGCCTCTGCCGCGGCCTTGCTCCCCTGATCCGAAAGAGACAGCGCCAGTCGCGGAATGCCCTGCAGAATCCTCTTCACCGGAAGGAATTCACCAATAACGCCGGTTGAAGCAACATAGACCCACTCGGAAGGGATGCCCAGGGTCTGCGCCGTCGCTTCAGCCATTGCTTCCGCGTCTTGATAGCCGCGCTTGCCGGTAAAGGCATTGGCGTTGCCGCTGTTTATCACAATCGCCCTTCCTCGCCTGTTACGAAGGTGCTTTTTATCCAAAAGGAGGGGCGGGGCCGGAAAACAATTCCGGGTAAAGACCCCCGCAACGCTACAATCTGTTTTAGAAACGATCAGGGCGAGATCCGTCCGTCCATTCTTTTTGATTCCGGCGGAGAGCCCGGCCGCAGTGAAGCCACGGACGGCGGTCAGTCCTCCTTTAAGCCGGCGGGGTGGGCTTTCTTGTTTTTTCATAAATATTAAGGTCCAATCCTTTCAATCACGGGGAACGGTTCAGATTGCCTAGATTTTGATTCAGGGCAAGGCGTGCGGCGCGCAGAACCGCAGCAAAGCTGCCATGGATCAAAAGATGGGTGATCTGAATCGTTCTCCCCTACGGGAAAAGACCGGCCGACTGGAGACCTAGAGACTCGTCCCAACCCATCATCACATTCATATTCTGGATGGCCTGACCGGAGGCCCCCTTCACCAGGTTATCAATCGCCGAGATAAGGATGGCGGTTCGGCCGGAGTCGGTCGCAAACCCGGCAATGTCGCAAAAGTTGGAACCCCGGACATGAGCTAGATCCGGTGATTCCTCCCGTCTCCGGATGAAGGGCTCATCCCGATAGATGTCCAGGATGGCGTCAATCTTCTTTTGGGACAGTTTTTTCGTCAGGGGAAGATAAATCGTTGTCAGAATTCCGCGGTTGATCGGGAGAAGGTAGGGCGTGAACAAGGCCTTCATCTTTTTCTTTCCGATTCGTGACAATTCCTGTTCAATTTCAGGAAGATGCTGATGATTTCCAACTTTATAGGCGGCCATCCCTCCGTTGAGTTCTGGGAAGTGTGTTTTTCCACTTGGAGTGCGTCCCGCCCCGGACGCGCCTGATTTAGAATCAATAATCAACTCTCGGGAAGTATCGACGATCCCTTCTTTCAGGAAGGGATAAAGGAGGAGAAGCGCCCCGGTTGGATAACATCCCGGATTGGCGACGAGGTCGCAGCGCTGTATTTTCTTGCGGTAGACCTCTGTTAAACCATAAACGGCTTTTTTCAAGAGGGAGATATCAGAGTGCGCAGTTCCATACCATTTTTTATAAAGGGCTGGCGACCGCAGGCGATAATCCGCCGAGAGGTCAATCACTTTCTTCCCGTTGTTGATAAATCGCCGGACAGGATCAAGCGCCTGTGTGTGGGCAAGGGCAACAAAAATGAGGTCCGATTTTTTTGCAACTTTCTCGATGTCGAGTGCTTCAAGAACCAGATCATATTGTCCCTTCAAAGAAGGGAGTCGGCTTACGAGCGATTTTCCGGCAGAACGTTCAGACGTGACCGCCACGACTTCGACCTTGGGGTGCTGTACCATAAGCCGGAGCAACTCCCCACCCGTATATCCTGTCGCACCGACGATAGCGACTTTCATTATTTTTACCCTATATCAAGAGCGATCTTTCCGAAAAAGTAACGATTCAGACCGTCCAAGGACTGAATCGTTACAAAAAAATAGGAAGGTCTTTCGACCTTCCTATGAGAAACACAAGGTTGAAAGAAACGTTAGCGCTTGGAATACTGAAACTTTTTACGGGCTCCCGGCTGTCCGCATTTTTTCCGTTCTTTCACTCTGGGGTCACGGGTCAAAAGGCCCTCTTTTTTAAGACTCCCTCTTAAATCAGGGGTCAATTCCAGAAGGGCCTTGGAGATGCCGTGCCGTACCGCACCCGCTTGTCCCGTAAGGCCTCCCCCCTTTACATTAACACGGGTATTGTACTGACCGACCGTTTCTGTGATCTGAAAAGGCTGCTGCAGCAGGAACTGCCAGGCATGCCTCGGGAAATATTCATCCGACGGCCTGCCGTTGATGACGATCTTCCCCTCTCCCGGCTCAAGCTGTACACGCGCGATCGCCTGTTTTCGTTTCCCTGTCGCAATATAATGTGCCGTCCCCGTCAAACCAAACCCCTCCTTTAAAATTGTAACGACTGCGGTTGCTGCGCCTCATGGGGATGTTCCCCTCCGGCATAGACCCTTAACTTCTTTGCCATCGCCTTGCCCAGTTTTGTTTTTGGAAGCATTCCCGTGATCGCTTTTGTCACCAGACGTTCGGGTTTTTCTTTGAGCAATTTTTCAGCCGTCGTTTCCTTTATTCCACCGATATAGCCGGTATGATGGTAATATTTCTTCTTCGCCGCTTTTCCGGCGGTCATGACGACCTTTCCCGCATTCAGGACAATAACATGGTCGCCAAGATCCTGATTCGGTGTAAATACGGGTTTGTGCTTCCCACGGAGTATTGCCGCGATCTGAGATGCCATTCTTCCGAGAACCTTTCCATTGGCGTCAACGACAAACCATTTCCGTTGTATGTCTGCTGGATTATATGATACCGTTTTCATATTTAATTCCTGACCTGAGTCTAATCATACATTATGAACAATGTCGCTACCGAATCAGTATTCTTAATATAAACACCTCGTACTTGTCAAGAAGAAAGTCGCCTGGAACGACTGCGTTATCAGCCAAAGGGCTCTCCACCGTACGGGTGAGTACGCTTCGGTCACCCTTATGACCTCTGGCCTTGTCCCCCAGACGACTTAACGGTTTAGCCCAACATCCAACGCCGATCTTGGGTTTCCGCCCTCATTCCAGTATTGGATCCTCATTCGCCAGTGGCCAGCAATCGGCCTAGGCATCATAAGGGCCGAAATCTTTGGGTTTCAGTTTTTCGAGCCAGGCATCGAGGTTTTCTGCCCCCTTTTTATGCAACACTTCTTCCGTTACATAGATCGGGACCCCCATGCGAAGCGCCAGGGCAATGGCATCGCTCGGCCTGGCATCAACGGTCAACTCCTCATTGTTCTCGTTTGGGGTGAATTGTCCCGAGTCTTTCATGTCTTTTATTTTTTTGGGAATAAGGTAAAGCGTTGCGAAGTAAGTGCCGTCGTTGACGTCATGAATCAGAACCTTGTCCATTGTAACGTGTAGAGACTTCAGAAGGTCACTCAGCAAGTCATGCGTCAGCGGTCTGGGCGGGGCGACGCCTTCCATCGCAAGACGGATGGCATTCCCTTCCGTGAGACCGACCCATATTGGCAGAAGCTCCATATTTTGGGGATCCTTCAGAATGACAATCTGAGCCTCCGTGTTCGGATCTGTAATGACCGAATGGACTTTTAGTGGAATATTCAATGTACCCTAATCCTTAAGCATGCAATTTAGCACTTCGTAGAACTTGACCGGTTTTTTATAAGGTCTGGTGTAGGGGGAGGCACGCTTTAAGAAAGACTCAGGGATCCTTTCCCGGTCAAGTATCGTACTTTCCAAAGTCTTCCGGTTTGAGATTTTCAAGCCAGCGATCTAATTCCTGAGAACTCTGTTTCTTGATGACCCCCCCCGTCGCGAAAATAGGGGCCTCCACCCGCAAAGCCAAGGCAATTGCGTCACTGGGCCTGGAATCTATTGTGAATTCTGAGTCCTTATATATTAAGTGTGTCTTTGAGAAGTAGGTATTGTCATTGAGGTCTGTCACAACGATGCTGATGACCTTCGCGTCAATGGCATCAAGGACATTTTTAATAAGGTCATGGGTCATCGGCCGCGGTGTAAAGATGCCTTCCAGAGCCAAACCAATCGCGTTCGCCTCAGGTTTTCCGACCCAGATGGGCAGCACTTCCATGTTCTCTTCATCCCGCAAGATCACAATGTAAGCATTGTTATAGGGATCAAAGATCAGGCCCCGCACCTTCATTTGAATCAACATAAGATCGCCCCCGTAACCCACTGAAGAATCTATCACTTCCGTTGAATCAATGTCAACGCGCAGGGATATCCCATGATCGGCTACAGGAGAATCGGCGGTTCCTCATTACCGCAATCGGGGCAATGAGGGGGATTGAACTAGGGAAGCGGTCTTCAGTCAGCCGAAACGGCAGGAGAAAATTGTTGTTACAGATCAGCTCTTCTCTTGATCCATATCCTATTTTCCATTTGAATTCTCCTTGACTTGAGAAAAGAAGCTATGCTATTTTTTTAGAATATGGCACTTTTCTTGCCGATTATCAACCCGTTGCCAGGTTCAACTGTTTAAGCTGTACTTCACATTATACGGAGAGATTGATTCTTATGGTAAAATATCGCGTAGAAGTCGGACCAGAGGCCTATCTGCCCCCGTCGGCTGCATGTGCCGGTGTGGTTCTTCCCGACCCCGGGCAGGCACTTATTGCGGGTGAGGTCGTCCATGAAGATGTGGGAATGGAGGAGGCCGCAAGGCGTTTCCTTTCCGCAAAGATCCCGACCATCTTCCCCGGTCCACTTGTCCTCTGGAACTGGAACGAAAAATCTGTAAAAAAGGCGACCGCAATCAAGGCCATGTATGATGAATTAAAGGCCCATAATCCAGAGGCGCTTCTTATTCCGATGCCCGACTACCGGCCTAAATATCCCAAGATCAATCCAGAGGTTGAAATCAACCCGAATCACCCGAACTTAACCATCTGGCATAACAAGATTGACGTCTGTATGTTTGTGGGGGTTCATTGCCATCAGGCCAATCTCTCCTTGAAGATTATCCGAGGCGGGACGAACTGCTATACGATTGCAATGTGTGCTCAGGCAGGCCATGAGGATGCAATGCTCACATTTCGAGACGCCACGCCAGACAAGATATGGATGTTGGTCGAAGCAATTAAGGACGTCAAGAAAACCTTATAAGGCATTTCTTAGAGAATCCTCCCTTCTGCGGCGTCCCGAAGGGCGGATATCACTTATTTGAAAGGGGGAGGCATGGATACAAAATCTCTCGTAGGTACCTATAACAAGAAAGGCCAGAAGATTGTTGAGCCGGAGTATATGCTGTTTGAGGCACCCAGAACACAGGAATTCATGACCGGGAGCGAGGTCGTGAAGGAGGGGATCCGAAGAGCAAGTGTCGATGTCTCTATTGCCTACCCGATTACGCCACAGAGTGAGGCCGCCGCGCTTGTCGGTGAGTTGTACGTGGAAGGCTATGTGGGCGAATACTTCAGGGGTGAGAATGAGTTTGCCGTGATGTCAGAATGCGCCGGTGCCTCATTCGGGGGCGCACGTGTCTTTACCACGACCTCCGGACCTGGAACCTTGCGTGCTTATGAAAACTTCCCGATGTGGGCAGGTTCTCGTCTTCCGATCTTGATCAATGTGATGGTTCGCGGTGTCAATTCCCCTTTGAGTATTCAGCCGGATACCCTTGAGATGGGAATGATTCTCGAAACAGGCATGTTGATCTGGCATGCTGAGACGGCCCAGGAGTTCCTGGATTTCCTCTTAGCCGGCTTTATTGTGGCAGAAGAACCCGACGTCCATATTCCGATTGCGGTTTGTATCGACGGGTTTTTTGTGAGCCATACGAAAGATATGGTCATGCTCCCGCCCGCCGACATCACCCTAACCCCCTATGATCCTTATCGCTCGCCGGTCCCTTGTATGGACATGGAGGTGCCTCCCATCCGAATGATGCGGGACCCTTTTGTGATGAAGAGCAACTACATCAGCTACGCGACCCATGCCAGCTGGCAGCAGGAGGTTCGGGCCGCGTGCGAGCGTTCGCGAAAACATACGATTCGCCTCATAGGCGGACTGATCGAAGAAGAAAGGACCGATGCCGACATCCTGATCGTCTCATCTGGAACAGCGGTCGCCCAGGGCCGGGAAGCAGTTCGACTCCTGGCCGATGAAGGCATCCGGGTGGGTATCGTCAAGATCAAGACCATTCGGCCCTTTCCGCATGAGGAACTTCGCCAGGCGACCAAGAATGCAAAATTGATTTTTGTGCCGGAATTCAACGTTGCCGGATGGATGGCGCGGGAAATCAAGGCGATCCTTCCAGACAATGAACGCGTGATTGCAGGTCCACATGTCTGCGGCGGGATGACGATGCCTCCCGAGGTCATCGTGAAAGAGATCAAGAAGGTATTGGCAGGAAGAAAGGAGGCCGTTCATGGATAAGATTAAGATTAATGACGAGTTTTTCGATATTATGCCGCCGGAATACCAGGAGCTGGTGGAAGAAGCGACCTATGGAAAAGAAGACCGGGGATGGAAAGATGTCGGCGTGGCCAAGGAGCTTATCGAAGAGCATTCGCTCTGCGCGGGATGCCCGGAGTCGATTGCGTTTCGGTATGTCCTGGCCTGTCTCCCTAATCCGCAGGATACCGTCATGGTCGGGTCAACCGGCTGTACCAGCCTGGTTTTCCCCCATGTGGCGATTCACAACATCCACTCACTCTTTGGGAATCAGAATGCCGTTGCCTCTGGACTGAAGAGGACGCTTGCCCTTCGCTTCCCTGACAAGGTTAAAGATGTTGTTGTCCTCGCAGGGGATGGCGCAACGGTCGATATCGGCCTGGACATGACACTGCAGTCGTGGTTTCGTCAGGAAAAATTTACGACAATCTGCTTTGACAACGAACTTTACGCCAATACGGGTGGTCAGGAGAGCGGCCTGATGCAAAAAGGTTTTGTCGGGAAAATGGCCCCGGCCGGGAAAAAGTTCGACAAGGTCCCCCTTCCTGAAATCGCGCGGGACTCCGGATGTCACTATGTTGCGATGATGACGGTCAGCAAGCCGAATCGCGTAGAGAAGGCCATCCGGAACGCCATCCTGGTAGCGAGGGAAATCGGCCCAACCTATATTCAGCTCTATACGCCGTGCATTCTCGAGATTGGAAAGCAAATGATGGAAGGGTTGCAGGAGATGCGGGATTCCGAGGGTCCCGGAAAGCGCTTCGAATTCAAGGAATATATTTCCGACGAGGCGAAGGTCTTCCTGGATGAAGTGGATGCCGAGAGGAAGGCGAAGAAAAAAGCCCTTAGAGCAGCACGAGCCTGATAAGGAGTCCGTTATGCGAAAACGCTTGAATCTGAGAATGTCTGGTTTAGGGGGGCAGGGTGTGGTGACCTCTGCCCATGTCCTTGCCACGGCAGCATCAAAAGATGGTCGGCATGCGATCTCGAACCCCTTCTTCGGAGCGGAAAAGAGGATGGCCCCTGCTGAGAGCTATGTCCGGATTGCGGACGAGAGAATCTATGATCGCGGTGAACTGGTCTATCCTGATGTCATCATGGTGTTTCACCCCCAGGTCATTACGATGGGGAAGTGCTATACGATGCCCTTTTATTCCGGGATCAAGCCGGGCGGTCTGTTGATTATCAATTCAGACTCCCCGCTCCCCCTGCTGAAGGCGGATCTTGACTTCCTTGAGAGCCAGAATGTCCCTATTTTTTACATCGCTGCGACAACCCTGGCCGTTGAAATCGCCGGCACTGAGCTGGCCAGCAATATGGGGATGTTGGGTGCCCTGATGGGGGCGACCAAGCTGATCACGATGGACTCGATGGAATTGGCCATTCAGGATCGATTTGGAAAGAAGTATGTGGCTTCCGGAGGGACCGCTACACTGGATGAAGCGATCAAGAAGAAATTTGCCAAGAAAGAACAGCTCTTGAAGAAAAATATGGAAACAATCCGCCGCGTATATGATATCGGCGCAGAATGGGCTGAAACAATCAAATCACCAATGTTGGTTTAATCTTTGAAGTACAGGGAGTGTGTTTGAATGTATGCTGTCGCTGAAGTTATTGATGACTCGTGTGTTGCGCACAAAGGGTGTCGCTTATGTATCATGTATTGTCCAGAAGCGGATACCATTCTGTTTGACAAGGAAAAGAAGGTCGCTGTCGTTGTAGAACAACGATGCAAGGGTTGCGAGCTTTGTGTTGTGGTTTGTAGTGCTGCAAAACATAATGCAATTGTACTCGTACACCGATAAGCCCATTAATCTAATCACGACTCATGGAAAAACCCTATCCCGCCTCGGCGATAGGGTTTTTTTGTATTGAAGTTTTCTTCAGGAGAAGGAGAAATCATGGCAGAAAGTATAGAAGAACCCTTATCGAATGTTCTGAAGGCGATGGAGGACTTGAATCACCGCTTTAAAATAGCGATTGATACCCTTGAAGAAAAAGGAACAGATGAAGAAGAGGTTCAATCCCTTATCAAAGGAGCCTTGGCGATGAAAGATGCCGGGGCCCTTTACTTGACGTGGTCTCGGCATTTCGTTGATCGGCTCGCCGAGATTGAAGGCACAGGCCCCAGAGAATAATCAACCCTTCTCTGGTAATATGAGCACCAGGATTTGCCCTCCTTACCAGGCCGGGATTTGCGTAATCGAGTAACGCATGGTATACAGTATAGGATATATACTGAAAAAACACGAGGATAGAACCTGAAGTGGTGAACACCAGTATAGAGATATATGAGGAGGACTTCAAGAAGATAGACGGCGAGCTTGTTAAGCTTAACCAGCTCGCCAGTGCCAAAGTCACTTTTTTGGTCGACAAGAATGGTCAGCTTATTGCCAGCGTTGGTGAAACGCAGGGTCTAGATACAACCTCTCTCGCTTCTCTGACCGCAGGGAATATCGCCGCGACCGGCGGAATGGCAGAATTAATTGGAGAAAAAGAGTTTTCTATCCTGTTCCATGAGGGTGAAAAAGACAACATTCATATCTCTCTGATCGGACAGAGGGCGATACTAGTTGTCGTGTTTGACCATCGCTCTTCCCTCGGACTCGTTCGCTTGCGTGTTAAAAAAAGTGTCGCAGCCCTTACCGGCATCTTCAACAACATCTTAGACACAATGAATGAAAGAAATTCAGAAGAAGGAAAACCCACTCCATTTACAGAAATTACGGACGAAGATATTGAAAACCTGTTTGGATAATCAGGGAGTCCCCTGGGTTCATCCACCTTGCATTGTGCCCTCCCTTCATCCGATGGCATAGTTGCGTATTCTTCAGTCAGAGAACTCATCTTCCATAAGGATATACGATGTCTTTTATTAATTACTCCTCCCGCGAGATCAGTTGCAAAATTGTATACTACGGCCCTGGCCTTTGTGGAAAGACAACAAACCTGGTCTACATCTATAAAAAAATTAACCCGAACAGCAAGGGGAAAATGATCTCCCTTGCCACGGAAACCGAAAGGACCCTCTTCTTTGATTTCCTTCCCCTGGCCCTTGGAAGTATCAAAGAGTTCAAGATCCGCTTCCATCTTTATACTGTACCGGGACAAATATTTTATGACGCAAGTCGAAAACTCATCCTTCGCGGTGTAGATGGCGTTATATTCGTTGGGGACTCTCAGGTAGAACGGATGGAAGCCAATCTGGAGAGCATGGACAATCTCAGGAAAAACCTAAAGGCACAAGGTCTCGATCTGGATGAGATTCCTTTTGTTATTCAATATAATAAACAAGATCTTCCAAACGTGGTTCCCATTGAAGAACTGAATCGCGCGTTGAATCCCAGGAAAGTCCCTTCTTTTGATGCAGTTGCCGCCTCGGGTCAGGGGGTATTTGACACCCTCAAAGAAATCGCAAAAATAGTCATCTTCGAACTCAAGAAAAAATCCTAATGTTCAACTAAGGTTGCTTCTTTTCAATCCAGGAGCCGATCAGGGTATAAGGGCTTCGCTTCCGCCTGCAAACCGCGTCAATCTCTTCTTCTGTAAACGGAAGGTCTATCCCTCCCATGGAGAGACTCTCCCGGAGCAAAGACTTCATCTCTTCCACCACAAAACGGGTCTTATTCTTTCGGAGCGTTTCTTTTACAAGACCTTCCCGCTCCAAGAGCGTCACGAGGGATGAAAGGCCTTCTCCCTTCGTCGCCGAGACTTTGATAATCGTGCGGGAGGGGTCCATCTCTTTCAGTTCCTGGACAAGGCGTCCTGCGCCCTTGATATCTCCTTTATTCACAACAATAATATCTCCAATCTCAAGGAGCCCCGCTTTCAGAATCTGCACGACATCTCCAAACCCCGGAGAGAGAACAAGAACAACGGTCTCAGCCAGCCCGGCAATCTGGACTTCATCCTGACCGACACCGACCGTCTCTACGAAAATAATCTCTTTCCCCATGGCATCAAGGACATGGATCACGTCAAAAATAGCTGGGCTGATCCCACCCCACGCACCCTGCGTCGCCAAACTCCGGATGAAGACCTTCTTATCCAGAAAATGAGGCCGCATCCGAATCCGGTCTCCCAGGATCGCCCCACCGGTGAAAGGGCTGGCCGGGTCGATGGCCAGCACCCCGATTGATTTCTTCTTTTGACGAAACGCGGAAACCAGTTGGCACATCAAGGTGCTTTTCCCCACGCCTGCAGGCCCCGTGATCCCAATAAGATGGGCTTTACCTGTATGAGGATAGAGCTGTTTCAAATAAGAGATTGCAGAAGGGTCACGGCGCTCTATTAAGGTAAGGAGTCTTGAAGCAGGACGAAGCTCTCCCTGAAGAATCTTGTTGATGGATGCCGTCTTATCGCAGGACTTCCTTTGCAATCACTTTCCTCTGGATTTCAGAGGTTCCCTCGCCGATCTCGCAAATCTTTGCATCCCGGAAGTAACGCTCCACAGGGGCATCCTTCAGATAACCCATACCGCCATGGATTTGAATCGCCTGGGACGTTGCGCGCATCGCAGTCTCTGACGCGAACAGTTTCGCTTCTGAAGCGGCAAGTTTAAAGTCTTCTCCATGATCGTTCAATAAGGCGGCGCGGTAAACCAGAAGCCGAGCGGCTTCAATCTCTGAGGACATGTCGGAGAGCTTAGCCTGAATCGCCTAAAAATCAGCGATAGCATGTCCGAATTGCCTCCGTTCTTTTGCATAGCGGATCGATTCTTCCAGCGCCCCTCGAGCCAGGCCGACGGCCATCCAGAATCTGAAGAATATTCGGAAAACCTTGATGAGGAGTGCCAATTAAATTCTCTTTGGGAATCCGAAGATTCTCAAAGTGGAGAGAGGCGGTATCCGAGGCCCGAACGCCAAGTTTATTCTCTATCTTCCCGATATTCAGGCCCGGCGTCCCCTTTTCTACAACAAAGGCCGAGATACCGCTGGCCCCTTCTCCCGGAAGGGTGGAGGCCAAAATGACCGTGATCCCGGCCGTTGCCCCCTGAGTTGTGAAGAGCTTGCTCCCATTGATCACCCATTCATCACCTTCCAGGACAGCCGTCGTCTGTAAGGCCGCCGCATCTGAACCCGATCCAGCCTCGGTCAAGGCCCAAGCCCCCAATTTCTCCCCTTTCGCCAGCGGGACGACATACCTCTTCCGCTGCGCCTCCGTCCCAAAGCGATAAAGATGCATGGTGCAGAGGGAATTATGCAGGCCACAATGAGGGCCATCGCCCCATCGACCCGTCCGATCTCCTCCAGAACAATCACCGTCTCCATTGCGCCGAGTCCGGCACCCCCCAACTTCTCCGGGATGGCAATTCCAAGAAGTTTCATCACGGCCATTTTAGGAATCAGTTCATGGGGAAAGGACATTTTTTCGTCCCGATCCGCTGCGCCGGGAGCAATCTCGGTCTTTGCAAAATCACGGATTGTCTGTTGGAGAAGTTTTTGTTCATCGGTTAAATCAAAATCCATCATTCCTGACCCGCCTTCAGAACAAAATAAATATCAGTCACTTTGAACCGGCTTTTTCTCAGGAATCGGGCCTGCACCGGCATCCCGATTCGGATTTCCTCTGAATGACTCCCGATCAACCGGGCAAGGAAGAGGGTATCAACTTTCGTAAACTCTACCAGGATGAGGGTAAATGGGGTTTCTTTTAGGAAGGCCTCGCCGCCGAAAAAGCAGGTCGTAAAGGTGTGAATCTTCCCTTCATGCGGCAATTCAAACCAGTCGGTCTTCGCACCACAATTCATGCAGTGAGAACGAGGCGTGGCAAATTTTGAAGGGCATTGGATACAAGCACTCCCAAGAAGCTTTCCCTCAGAGAGGCCGGAAAAGAAGGGAGAGTCCTGCGCATACGAATGGATATAATCGATCTCATAATGCCACTTCATGATCATCGGATCGATGTTGTAAAGGGTCGCCCCTTCATCCGTTTCGGGAAGCTTTGTTTTTTTTGGCATCGCCTTTCCATAAAAAAGGTCGCTAAAGATTATCTTACTTCGGAATGGGTGGATAAGCAAGGAGGTAGGGTGAGAAGAGATCTGGAATTGATCCTTGAAGTAACTGTTGGCCCAGGAAAAGCATTTTATTTGCCGATAAGATATCGCGAGATTTCGCTTAAAGGGAGGGTGTTGAGGACATCTTCTTTGGAAAGCCAGCCCTTTCGGGCAATGCCAACTCCATAGATTGTGTTCGACAGGCCCTCTATCCCATGCGCGTCCGGATTGATGCTCAAACGAACGCCGGCCTCTTTCGCCATCTTGCAGTGTCTCCAGTCCAGATCAAGGCGGTAGGGGCTTGCATTCAATTCGATAACCACTTTGTGTTCGCGTGCGGCCTTAATCACTTCCGGGAGGTTAAGGGGGTAACCCTCTCTGGCCAAAAGGATCCGCCCGGTGGGATGCCCCAGAAATGTGACATTCGGATGACGCATTGCGCGTATTACCCTTCGGGTCATATCCTTCTCTGACATATTGAAATTAGAATGGACCGATGCGATAACAAAATCAAAAGAAGACAGTGTGCTGTCATCATAGTCAAGTAATCCGTCTGGAAGGATATCGGACTCAATCCCCTTGAAAATATGAATCTCCGGATATTTTTCTTGAAGCTGATCAATCTCTTCGTGCTGTTTTTTGATGCGATCTTCTTTCATGCCATTGGCGTAGAAAGCGCTCTGACTATGGTCCGAAATCCCAATGTACTCATACCCTAAGCGCTCTGCCGCATTGACCATGTCAGAAAGTGAGGATGCCCCGTCGCTGTAATGGCTATGTACATGGAAGATCCCTCGAATATCCTTCTCTTCGATCAATACCGGCAAAATATGCTCTGCCGCCGCTTCAATCTCTCCCATATTTTCCCGTAATTCAGGTTCAATATAGTCCAGTTCCAAGGTCTCGAATATATCCTCTTCATTTTTGCA
Organism: Candidatus Manganitrophaceae bacterium; assembly: GCA_012960925.1. NCBI lineage: Bacteria > Pseudomonadati > Nitrospirota > Nitrospiria > Candidatus Troglogloeales > Candidatus Manganitrophaceae > Candidatus Manganitrophaceae bacterium. The sequence continues at coordinate 52,363 of DUAG01000062.1, read as the reverse complement.
AGGAAGAATGTGATCCTCTAGAATAAGGCCGAAACCGCAAACCTTCATTCCCATTGTGCCGGCCCGATCAGATATGGCCTTGCGATAGACCTCGCTTCCGGTATGATCATGCAGCAGGTAAGGGAACTGATCATCCGTCACGATATGAAGATTTACAAACAGCCCACTCTTTGTATAAAACGAAAATTTTTTCCTTGTCGCCTCGTCCTCCGCTCTTCCGGAATGCGTTATTTCTTTATCTGTTTCCGGGGATCTTCTGAAGTTTTCTATCAAACTCGAAGGATCTTCAGTGCTTGCAATGAGCTCTATCTCTTCGACAACTTCGCTCCTTCTTCGAAGCGCTCCGGCGAGACTCACGCGGATGACTCCCTTGGATTGACGAAGAGAGTCAAGGAGCTTTTCCCCCTCAACACGCGCTGTATGACAATGGAAAAGTCCTGCAACCTTTTTAAGATAGGTGATTTTCTCCTGAATCATTTCCTGCGTTTTCTTTCCGAACCCGGGGAGACCGATCAGTCTGTTCTCAACACAGGCGTACTCCAGTTCGATAATGTCCCTTACACCCAATTCCTGGTAGATGGTCCGGATTCTCCCTGTCCCAAGCCCTTTTATTTTTAACATCCCCAAGAGTCCCGGCGGTGTATCGGCCTTCATCTTCTCAAGCGCCGAGAGTTGCCCTGTTGTCAAAATCTCAGATACTTTTTCGAAGATGGTCTTTCCAATCCCCTTTTGATCCAGAAGAGAGCGATCTTGCACGGCTTCGCCTATATCGCCCTCAAAATCTGCAAGGATACGCGCCGCATTGGTATAGGCCCGACTCTTGAACAGATTCTCGCCATTTAACTCCAGGAGAATCGCCAATTCCTCGAAAAGTCTGATGATATTGTCTTTCACCATGGATTTTTCCTGTAAAGACTAACCTGTGTTCTCAAGGTATTTTGTATAGGAACCTCTGATTAAGTCTGGGTTGAGTTTTCAGGAAATCTGTATGTTTCGCTTCAAGGCGCAAATTGCAGAGGATGGTTCTCGCGAAGCCATAGCCCGCTATTATCAAAATTTGAACCGCAGAAGCAGGACATAAGTGCCCTGAAAAAAAAATCATGACTTATTCAATTGAGACCTTGCGCTTATCTGATTTTGTAAGCTGGTGGCAGGGATGGCCCAATCAAGGTAATGAAGATGAATTCTTCTTTTTTTTGCGATGGACCAACCAGCTGATCAAGATGTAAAGGAAGTAGGCCCCGAAAGAGGTCCCGGTAATGAAATAAAAATTCCCAAAGATATGGGAGTAATTCTCTGCCAGATAGAATACGCCGGATAATACAACCGTACTCCCAAAAACGATTAACCAAAGGGCCAAAAGTGGGTGCATTTCTTTCTCCTTAAAAGGTAGGGAAGCTCATTAATGCATCATGAAAATTTTTACTCATGTGTGATCTCCCCACTACGTAGACGGCTTCACAATAAATCCGGCATCCGCAAAACTGAAATAGGAATCGTTCCCAATCACAACATGATCAAGGACTTGAATTCCGAGCAATGATCCGGCCGCAACGAGCCGTCCCGTCATTTCTTTGTCTTCATGGCTTGGAGTCGGATCACCACTCGGATGATTATGAAGAAAGATGACTGAGGCGGCAGAATCACGAACCGCCGGATTAAAAACCTCTCTTGGGTGAACAACGGTTTCCGTTAAACTTCCCTGGGAAACGCTAACATCCCGAAGGACCTTATTCTTTTGATCCAGCAGAATAATTTTAAAGATTTCTTTCCTGGAATTCCGCAACAAGGGTGAAAAATGCCGAAAAACATCCTCGCTTTTTGAAAGACTCACCCCGGGGGTTAGCGGAACGAGGGATCGACGTCCAAATTCAAACGCTGCCTTTAAGTGGGCCGCTTTTGCAGGGCCAATTCCCTTCATTGAACAAAGTTCGGAGATGCTTAGATTTGAAATATCCTGTAATGTGTGAAATTTCGTCAGAAGATCGATAGCCAGCTGAACGGCATTTGTATTCACTGACCCGGTTCGCAAGAGAATGGCCAGAAGTTGTGCGTCAGAAAGGACTTCAGCCCCCTCCTTTAATAATCTTTCCCTCGGTCGCTCTCCCTGGGGCCATTCTTTAATTTTTGATACCATAGGACTCAGAATCGATCAACTGAATTTATTAACAGACCCTCTCCAGCGGGACAAAAAGTCCATCGCGATGGGATTTAGTCTCTAAGTCAGGGATATCCGAACATAAGCAACCCCATTAACTGACAATTTTTTGTCGTGACCGTCAAAATTTTGTATTTTTAGTTCATTCCCTTTTGTAGGATCCGCTTATTTTACAATATGTTAGCAAAATATCTATATTGGCACACATCTTGCTCTTGTTAAAAAGTGACCACCATGAATCAGTAAATAAAGGAGATGACAATGAGTTGCCTTAAATGTAATGGTCTGATGTATGTGGAGCGTCTATCAGATTTCTTTATCATTTTCCATGCTTGGAAATGTATCAACTGTGGAATCGTCGTTGACAAGACCATCCAGGACAACCGGAAAAAAAGTACGGCTCCCGCTTAATCCCAAAGCAGGAACCTCATGCCTCAATCGGAACAGTGGACGATTGTGCCTTTCCGATAATGCTGATCGTCCAGACTTGCTCCCTGGCATATTCGGATTTTCGGGAATGAGCCTTGCCCGATGGTTTCTTGCTCCGGTATCGAAGAAAAATCCGTATAAATATGAACGCTTAGTTCTCTTCCTTGCAACTCAAGGGGAATGTAAAGCGCTTCTCTTCTCTGGTTTTAATAACCGTAATTCCATTCAAGGTCAAAACTACCTTCTGACAATGCTCTGCACTCATCTTCTTGAAAAGAAGAAGTCCCTTCCTTTGGCTTCCTGGCTGAATCACCCCACCCGTAATAACCCCATTCTGGATGATGTCCGTATCTCTTCCAAGTTGCCATTCTGACTTAGGGATAAGCGCAAAGAGTGTCTTCTGGTCTCCCTCGGTATAGTATCGAACACTTTCCGCCCTATCCAGGGAGGGATGTTTCCGATTTTGGTCGTCTATGAGGAAAGTGTGCAGGGGTTCGAAGAGGATCTCCTTACGGGTATTGTTCATGACACGCACTTCAAACGCGGTGAAATGGGCTGAAAGATCAATACCCCACTTACGCTTATCCTCTGAGCCAAAACCCTTTGTGTTGATTGGCTTGACAAATACCCGAATCACCTCTGAGCCGGAAGCACTTGGCCCGTCAGCGGTCGGCATCAATATCGGAGGCGCACTTCCGCATCCCGCAAACAATATTGTGATTAATAAGATGAGTCCTTTCATCACCTTCGCTTGATAAAGAAATTATTATAGTTTATAACCCTGTTAATGTCAAAAAACACCTTTTCCCCTCATTCCGGAATTGGATCTTGACCTCCACCAAGATCCTCAATATAAGAAGGAGGGAAAGGAGAGTGAATATGCTCGCTCGGAACACGCACAACGCTCGTAAACCCCGTCCTTCTAGGGCGGGGTTTACGAGCGAATACAAATTAAAGGTTTTTCTTCTCGGGTCGAAGACTCTTCGCCGTTCTGCGGCGGGGTTCTTCAAAAACATTTTTCTTTTTCTCGTCTTTTTGGCAATAACAGGACCCTGGGTCATTGCACAGGGAGAAGACCTCTCACCGGCCATATCCGATCTGAAGGTCCAGCCGGGAAAAGGCCCCGCCGGAACGGTCTTTACGATCACCCTCCGAATCACAGATCCACAGGGACATGATGATCTTGAGAGAACGCTCTTTCAGAGGAGAGAGGGGAGAGAGTCGAGTGAGATCACCCTCCATGACGATGGCCTCAACGGAGATGTTTCTAAAGGTGATGGGATCTACACGGGGAAAGACCGCGTTCCTAAAACTGCGGCAAAGGCGACGCATCTTTTCGAGGTCTTTGTTCGGGACAAATCAGGACACCGTAGCAATCTTCTGGAGTACACCTTCACCGTTCTGGAGGGAGTGGTCATCCATGAAGAGGGCCTTGCGAGGAAGCTGTGACGGACCCCGCAAGAAGTATCTGACTGACCTGCTACTGTAGGGCCGCGGCAACCAACCCGCGACCCGCTAATGACCTGTATAACTGTAAAGCGATGGGGTTCTCAGGCCGCCATCGGATATTCGTAGGGTTTCTCTTCTTCCCTGACCCCATGCCGTTCAAGATCGATTGCGACCCAGGAGGACAACCACATGACATAGGCGAAAGCCACAAGACTGAAGAAGCCAAACTCCGCAAAACCTCCCCATCCAGCACTTGTATAGTTATTTGCCCTGGCAGGCATCGGGGTGACTGGACCCGGAACGAGGTGTGTCATCGACTGCCCTCTCTCCTCCGACAAGAGGGTCAGGGCCAGACGAAAATCATCAAGATGTCCAAATCCCGCCTGTGACCGGATAACATGAACCGCGTTCTCCGCGATTGGAGCAGTCACTTCTCCGCGGACAGCAGCAAACACCGCCTTCCCCATCTCTGCAGTTGCCCAATTCAACCTTGCCCCCATCACCTCCTGCTGGGTCATATTCGAAACCTGTAAAAGTGGCACGGACGCGTTTTGCTGCTCAATCTCCTGGAACAACGCATCACCGTGCAAGGCCTCTTCTGCAGGAACCCGTGCTGTCTGGGCCAAAACACCCGACAAGGACAGACCTGCAAGAAGAATAAGACTTGCACTGAAGAATCCGAAGAATTGTCTTATCTTTTTTGATTTCATACTGAGACCTCCCTTATAAGTCGTTCTCGTTATGAATAACCGCGTTCCCGGATGGAACCGGGGAATCGCCTGCCTTGTTCGGAACTTTATAAATAATAGTGATACAACCTTTATTTTCGTCCAGAGATGATCAGGCCATCAACGACCTCTCCGCAATAGATGCAGTGCCAGCCTTGAAAATTCCAATATCCCCCCTCGTCGTTTCGGTTGGCAAACCATTCAAAAGACATAAGGCCACCGCAACGGTCGCACCTCACATCATGCAACACTTCCTCCGACCGCTCTGCGGTCAAACCTATCAGGGCCTTTCCAGGTTTCGTTACGCTCATGACACCCATTTTATAGAGCAAAGATTATGCCGTATGTGTCAATGGTCTTGTATTAAATATTTTAGTTATTTCAATGTGTTATAAACGAGGTGTCGATGGGGACTGTGGAATTATTACACAGTTTGTGGAATAAAAAGACCTGTGGATCTGTTGAGAGGACGGGCTTCCGGAGAGGCCCTGCCGTCTATCTTTTCCTGGGTGATGGTCCTAGTGTGGTATCAACCGTAAAGCGACGCCTACATGAAGCCGATAAGCGGCCATCCGCGTTGTTGCGTTCGCTTGAATTATCTACGGATAGTCCTGCACTCGCGCGCCTAGCATATGGCCACTTCTCACCGCCCTGAAACCGCCTCTTTACGGTTGACACGACACTAGTGTACGGGATTTTTTCGATCTCTTAGCCGCTTCAACCCGATGAGAAAGTCATCTCCGATTGCGAAGAGTGCGGGGACGAGGAAGAGGGTCAATCCGGTTGCGAAGAGGAGTCCCCAGACGATTGAGATCGCCATCGGGGCCAGGTAACCGGCCTGTCCCGTGGTCTGAAAGGAAAGCGTCGCGAGACCGAGAACCGTCGTCAGCGTGGTCAAAAGGATGGGCCGCATCCGGACCTTTCCTGAGTCCAGAATAGACCGCCAGCGTCTGGTTCCCCCTTCCCGAGCCTTATTGATAAAGTCAACCAGAAGGAGGGAATCATTGACGACAATACCGGAAAGAGCCACTACGCCGATGAGGGAGAGAAGGCTTAGAGACTGCCCCATGACAAAATGACCGATGATGACCCCGATGATCCCGAAGGGGACGGCAAACATCACAATCACCGGTTGAAGGAAAGACTTAAAAAGGCCCCCCAGGATGGCATAGATAATCAGGGCGGTGATGGTGAATGCCTTCAAGAGAGAGCGCATGGACTTCCTTTGCTCTTCGGTCTCCCCTCCGAAGTGGAAATCATAGCCCGGAACGCGTTGGCCCAGATCACCGAATTCCGCTTCGATTTTCCTGACAACTTCACTGGAGGTGACAATATTAGTATCGACATCGGCCAGGACGGTAATGGTTCGCCGGTGGTCCTTTCGATTGATCGCATTGACCCCTTCATACAAGATTGGCACGGCGACGCTCTTAATCGGAACCAGGATGCCCGCGGGACTTGCCACCTTAAGCTGCTCAAAAAATCGAGGATCATTCCGATAGGACTCGGCGAACTTGACGACGATGTCTATCGTTTCATCATCGCGCCGGATCCGTGTGACCGTCTCTCCATGAAAGGAGGCACGGACCACGGCAGCCACCGCCGCCGTGTCGAGGCCGTACAAGGCAGCCCTTTCCGGATCAACCTGAAACTGAATCTCCTTTTTCCCCCGTGAATAATCATCACGGAGATCTCGGACGCCGGGTATTTCCTCCAAAAAATCAAGGACTTTGTCGGAAATATTTTGCAACTGTCCCAGATCCTCTCCCCTGATCTCCATCTCAATTGCCGCGCCGACGGGCGGTCCTCCCTGGATTGCTTCTACCTTTAAAGATTTCAGGCCCGTGATCCCCACAATCTTTTCACGCATCTCGGCCAGGACCTCATGACCGTTTCTCCGGTTCGGCATGTTAAAATCAGCCAATTCAACATAAACCTGTCCAAGATGACTCCCATTCTTGATTCGGTTGGTCTCCGGGTCAAGTTGCCGTCCGATCAGAGAAACGGTGGCATGGACATCTTCAGCACGAAGGGTGGCGACACGGTGTTTAATCTCAGCAACCCTTCGAGATGTTTCCTCAAGTTTTGTCCCTGTCGGCGTTTCAAGCATAATGACAAAACCGGGAATATCCTTTACTCCGAAAAGGACAAATTTTCCACTTTGATAGGCTGTGGTGAGGAGGGTGACGGTCAGCGCCACCACTGCAGTCACCAGCCAGTATCGTCGCCGCAAGGTGACGGCGAGCGCCTTCTGGTAGAGCCGTCTGAGACGGATGAACCAATGTCCATCATGGCCGGAGGAAAGCGACTTCGCTGGCAGAGAATGGGAAAAGTCCGCCAGGTGAGAGGGGAGGATCACCAGGGCCTCCAGAAGAGACATAACGAGAACCAGGGAGACGACAATCGGGATGACCCTCATAAATTTTCCAAGAATCCCCGTCATCATCAACAACGGGATGAAGGCCGCAATGGTCGTGGCCACCGTTGCAATCACCGGCTTGATCACCTGTTCTGTTCCGATGATGGCGGCCTTGATCGGTGAGTATCCCATACTGATATAGCGATAGACATTTTCCGTAACGATGATGGCATCATCCACGACCATTCCCAGGACAACAATGAGGGCGAAGAGGGAGAGCATGTTGATCGATTGACCGAAGAGGGGCATTAGGAAGAGCGCGCCCAGGAAGGAGGCGGGAATTCCGAGGGCTGTCCAGAGGGCCATCCGCCAGTTTAAAAAACTGAAGAGAGTGAGGCAGACGAGCGTGAAACCGATTGTTCCGTTGAAATAGAGCGTCCGAAGCCTTGACTGAATCCACATGGCACTATTTTGCGTCAGGCTGATTTCCACACCTTCCGGGAGATCCTGCCGAAGTCGGTCACGAGTGGCTTCGATTGCCTCCATAATGCTGATCGCGTCTCCTTCAGCACTCTTAGTCACATGAAGGGTGATGGATCGTTCCTTGTTGATCCGCCCATAGTCCTCCTCCTCTTCATAGGTCAGCCGCGCGTTTCCGATGTCTTGAAGGGTGATATGGCGTCCGGTCGGGTTTTCCCGAACCACCATCTGATTGACCTCTGAGAGGTTACGAAATTCGCCGACCGTTCGGAGAAGGAGTTCCTGCCGTTGTCCCTTGAGACGTCCGCCGGAGAGATCGAGATTCCGTAATTTGAGTGCCTGGATGACCTCACGAATCCCGATCCCAAGGGGATACATCCGGTTCGGGTCAAGCTCGATCCAGATTTCCCGGTCCCGATAACCGCTTAGGCGAACCGACCCGACCCCGTCTATTTGTTCGATCCGATCTTCCAGTTCATCGGCCACTTTACGAAGCGTGGCCTCACCGACCGGACCGCTGACCCCAACCATGACCACGGGGGCTTCAAACTCAATATCAATCACCACCGGATCGTCGGCCTCTTCAGGGAGGGCTTCCATACGCTCGATTCGCGAACGGATATCTTCCGCAACCCCCTTAATGTCCCGACCGGGTTCGAGAGTGGCCTCGATTAATGATATTCCTTCCAGGGAGGTCGATTCGAGATGTTCGATGCCCTTGACTCCCTTGATCGCCTTTTCGATGGGGATCGTGATATTTTTTTCGATCTCCTCCGGTGAAACCCCGGAATAAACCGTGGAGATGGCCACTCGGTCAATCGAAACAACGGGGAAGACTTCCCTCGGCATGGAGGCGTATCCAATAATCCCCCCGACCACCATCATCACAAACAGTAAGTTCACTGGCACCCGGTTGTTAATTGAAAATCGAGCGATACTCAAAAATCTCTCCTGAATCGTTATTGTTCGTTTGTGATTTTGACGGTGTTGCCTTCTGCCAGTCGCCTCTGGCTCATGAGAATTACCGTGCTTCCTACTTCAATCCCCTCCTGAATAATGACCCGGTCCCCCAGGACCTTTCCCAGGCGGACCGGTTTTCTAAAGATGTGGTTTTCCTCCACAATGTAGACCACCTGATCTTCGCCTTGTTGATGCACCGACATGAGAGGAATGACAATTTGATCGTGGTGCATTTCTCCCAAAAGTTTGAGGCGACCGATCATCCCCGGAAGGATCTCAAGTTGTGGGTTGGGGACCCTGACCTCGACCGCAAAGGTTCCTGTTTGAGGGTTTGCATTCCCGGCGATCCGGACCACATGACCTTTGAAAGACTTCGTTGGGAAGGCATCGATAGTGATTTCCACAACGTCTTTCAGATGCAAGTTCCTTAACTCAATATCCGAGACGCCAACCTCGAAGAGGATCTCTATCGAATTCACGATCCAGGCAAGAACGGTTCCCTCTGGAAGCACTTCTCCAGGATCGTGGTAGCGTTCCAGAACCCTCCCGGAAATCGCGCTTCGGAGAGTAGTCAAGCGAAGATCGCGCTCGGCCTGGTCGAGTGCGACACGCGCCTGATCCCTTTCAGCACGGGCAAGGGCAAGGTCAAATTGGTGTTTATCCCAAGCCGTTTCCGAGATCGTTCCTTCCTTATAGAGGGGTTTTTTCCGCTTTTGCTCTTCCCCCATGAAATTAAGTCGAGCCGCAGCGCGTGCAAGGTTGGCCTCCCGCTCCTTGACCCGAAGTTGAAATGCCTCTGAATCAATCTTGAAGAGGACGTCCCCCTCGTTGATGGAATCCCCACGATCCACATGCTGCGCCGCAAGCATCCCGCCGATCTGCATACTGACACGGTATTCACGATAGGGGGCGGCCACGGCAGATGAAACAATGGTCTCCTGAAAGGTTTCAGGTTCTACTTGAAGAACTTCAACTCGATTCTCTCCCTTCGGAGGGGGGAAGGCTTTCGGCTTTTCTTCGCAAGCGGATGTGAGGCTGAGAAAGACCAGGAGGACAACACCATGGCATACACCTCTTCGAGTGAAACATTGATCGATCCACCGAGAATGCTTTTTGGAGTGGGTCATTTCAATCCCTTTCAGAGAGCACAACCATCCATAATTGGTATTATAAAATATCATATTATGTTGCAGTGTTCAAGCGGGCCCGTGTCCCTGAAATTTCACTCAAGGCCAGAGAAGTTTCTAAATAAATGATTAACGATGCAAGGGAGTACAACTCAAAACCGACTTTGCATGGAGATATTCTTATTTTTAATCTATGGTAAAGTAACAAACCCATAGATTTATTAGATGCGCTTGGGAAAAAACATAGTAAGATGCGGTTTAATATATGGTGTTGCGGAAAGATCTATTATTTATTCTTGTCTTTTGGAGCATCGGGTACTTTATATTTACAAGGAAGGACCGATTCAAGGACCAGGATACTCTATTTGACCAGCAGCATTGGGAAGTTTGGACAGGAATCCTTTCAGTCTCCATTTTAATATTCTTCCCGTCTCTATCCACCGAAATTTTAAGTTTATTTCGTCTTGAATTCAATCCTGTATATTATTTTCTTCTAAGGGTATTCATCTTATTTAGCATTGTATTGCTCTATCATTTTTCCACCCGACAATCAGTTCGTATTTTTGGATCTAAATGGGCTTTTGGAGTTCTTCTTATTGGGGGCGTGCTAGGCTATTTTTTCCTGAATCTGCCCCTGGTTTCTCGAAATTTTGCCCTACGGATATCACAAGCGCAACAACAAGGGATCATTAATGCCCTGGTGACTTTATTTGAAAGTCAGTTGGGTGCGTGGTCATTATGGATGCCTATTCTCCTCATCGTCATTTTGGCGCCGTTGGTGGAGGAACTTGTCTTTCGCGGGATGCTGTATAGCCCTATCAGAAAAAGATTCGGTCCACCGAAGGCAATGTTGATCACGGGTGTTCTCTTCTCAATATTTCATCGTGTTCCTGAATTGCGGTCCATGATGGCATTTTTTTAGCGGGAATTTTATATGCTTATATTTATGAACGAACAGAATCCCTCATGCCAGTCATCTTGGCACATGCCATTCAAAACCTCTCGACCGTTTTAAATTATTTTAACTACAGGGCTGTGAACTCGATAGCAGATCTCAAAAGCGCATTCGGATGGACTGCATTCCTTTTAACATCAATATTCCTAACTTTGGAAATAATATACCGCGCGATGCTAAAAAGAGGACATACCCTAACAGGTACACCAGGCAAAACCTCTCGTTAATCAACTCTAAAGGGAGAGGTTTAGTTCTTGCGACAGTGCACAGGGTCAGGCTTGGCTTATGGGTTATCTGTGTTTCATTCATGGTACAAGATTCCTCAAGCGTATCGACTCAGTCTCCGATCTTGGGGCGCTGTGTAATTCGCCGCGTGCCTTTGCTTACGGTTATTATATCTCTTCCAAAACGCACAGCCACCTCCGCTAATAAGGCAATGAGCAGGCCTGACCCCTTCCATTAGTGAACCGGCATGAGAAAGGCAACTGTTGTAGGAGTTTGTCGGAGAAATAGGATCGTAGCGAGAGTGGTCTATATCGGGACATGTCTTGCATAAATGCATAAAGAAAGGCATTTGCATTCCAAGATTGTGGAATTAGACTTTTCTCGGACAAATAAGTAGAATACGTATGGAATACGTATTCGTATGGAGGGGAGATCATGCAGAAGAAATTAACAATAACAGTGGATGAAGCGGTCTATCAGGGGCTTCGAGAAGTGATTGGTCCAGGGAAAATCAGCCGTTTTATCGAAAACCTGGTACGCCCTCATGTCATAAAACCCAAGTTGGAGGCCGCATACGAACAGATGGCAGAAGACGAAAAGCGGGAAGCCGAAGCCCTGGAGTGGTCAGAAGCTGCAATTGGAGATCGTGCCCGTGAAGCGTGGTGAGGTCTGGTGGATTCAGTTTGATCCTTCTGTTGGAGGGGAAATAAAGAAGAAACGCCCTGCAGTCATTGTGAGCAATGATGCGTCCAATAAATTTTTAAACCGGGTTCAGGTGATTCCCTTATCAAGCAAGACGGATCGTCTTTACCCGAGTGAGTCATATCTCAAAGTGAAAGGGAAGAAGGGGAAAGCGATGGCAGACCAGATCATGACTGTAAGCAAGCTGCGATTGATCAGGAAGCATGGATCTGTAGGAAAATCAGATATGGAAAAAATAAACGCAGCGATCAAGACGCAGTTGGACTTAAGATAGAGAGCATTGATTACTTCTGGATTGGGAGTGGTGCTTGAAGATGCCCCTCGCCTTGCCTCCATCAGGAGATTGTGCTAGCTTTCCTGTCATGTTTCAGGTGTGTTCTATGATTGAGGAAATGGCATGGCCGTGATCGAGATCGTTAAATATCCGGAGCCGGTTCTTTCGGAGAAGGGTGAACTGGTTACGGAAATTGACGGCATGCTTCAGGAACAAATCGATGATATGTTTGAAAGCCTTTACGCCGTATCCGGGATCGGCCTGGCGGCACCCCAAGTGGGCCACTCTCTCTCCATCTTCATCTACGATCTTTCTCTGTCGGATCAACTACCGAAAGATGTAAGAGGACCTACGGTCATCCTCAACCCTGAAATCATCGAGAAGGAAGGAGAAGTGATTGATGACGAAGGCTGCCTTTCTATTCCGGGCTATTTTGAGAAGGTCAAGCGGGCCGTTCGTGTTCAGTTAAAAGGATTGAACCGGGAAGGAAAAGAGATTCGGATTGAAGCGGAAGGGCTCTTTGCCAGGATGCTTCAACACGAGGTCGATCATATCAATGGCGTCTTAATGGTCGACCATTTCAGCAGCCTGAAAAAAGATATATTCCTTCGGAAATTCAAGAAAAAGATGAGATGGGGAAGGTCATGGTAATACGCTGAAGAACGTTCGAACCCTAGATAAAAAACGCGTCATTTTCATGGGAACCCCCGACTTTGCCCTTCCGTCTTTTGAGGCCATTTGTGAATCAGAAAATGTCATCGGAGTCGTCACACAGCCTGACCGCCCAAAAGGCCGCAAACAGACCCTCACTCCGCCACCCATTAAAGTCGCTTCCCTGGAAAAGGGCGTGCCGGTCTATCAGCCCGAACGACTGAAAAAAGACCCCCTTTTTACGAAAATTCTCTCTGAATTGTCACCCGACCTAATCATTGTCGTCGCCTTCGGCCAGATTCTTCCTGAAACCATCCTCCAGATTCCAAAGTACCCTTGCATTAACGTCCATTCGTCGCTCCTGCCGAAGTATCGGGGTGCCGCGCCCATCCAGTGGGCACTTGTTCAAGGAGAAGTAGAAACCGGGGTGACAACGATGCAGATGGACAAAGGGATGGATACGGGTCCGATCCTGTTGCAGCGTTCGGTCCAAATCGATTCCGATGAAACGGCAGAATTTCTCTCAGCCCGTCTGGCAGAGCTCGGGGCCGAATTGCTGCTTGAGACGGTCGCCTCCTTAAAAGAGGGCAAGCTCAAGGTCATCCCGCAGGATGACGCAAGGGCAACGAAGGCACCGCTCTTGAAGAAAGAGGACGGCTTGATCCGATGGGAAGAAAGTGCACAGGCGGTCTACAACCGATGGCGGGGGCTGAGCCCCTGGCCGGGGACGGTAACCTTTTTTGGCGGGGACCGCTGGAAAATTCCCGCTCTGGAGATGGGAAAAGCTGAAGGGAAATGGGGTGTTCCCGGAGAAGTACTCAAACTCTCAGAAAAAGGCCTTGAAGTGGCAGCAGGGAGAGGTTATATACTAATAAAGAGACTGCAGCCAGAGGGAAAGCGAAAGATGACCCCGCATGAATATGCGGTGGGCCATCACATGAATAAAGGGGCCTTCCTTGTGTCCACGAGAAAATTAAAGAACCCCTGATTAGGGCCCTTTCCCAACGCAGCCGTGATCAACATTTGTTACGGAGTTAAGAGATGAATATAATAAAAACAACCTTTTTGTTGACCTTGATGACGCTTTTGATGGTCTTTGCCGGTCAGGCCCTGGGCGGACAGGGCGGGGCGATGCTGGCCTTTATCCTTGCGCTGGTTATGAATGGGGTCAGCTACTGGTTTTCCGACAAGATTGTCTTGAAGATGTACCGCGCCCAGCCGGTCACTGAGGCAGAGGCCCCGATGGTCTACGGGATCGTTGCCGATCTGGCGATGCGAGCCAAAATGCCTATGCCCAAGATCTATGTCATCAACAACCCCACGCCGAATGCCTTTGCCACAGGGCGCAACCCCAGCCATGCCGCCGTTGCCGTGACCACGGGCATCGTACAGGTCTTAAGCCGTGAGGAGTTGACCGGCGTTCTGGCGCATGAATTGTCCCATGTCCTCCACCGGGACATCCTGATCGGATCGATTGCCGCGACGTTTGCCGGCGCGATCTCGATGCTGGCCAATATGGCACAATGGGCCATGATTTTTGGCGGCTTCGGCGGACGCTCGGACGATGACGAAGGGGGCGGAGGCTTTCTGGGCATGATTGTAATGATGATTGTCGCCCCGATGGCGGCCATGTTGATCCAGATGGCAATCTCCCGCTCTCGTGAATTCGCGGCTGATGCGGGCGGGGCAAAGCTCTGCGGCAATCCCCTCTGGCTCTCAGAAGCCCTGCGGAAATTAGAGACTGCAAACAGGCGTGTTCCGATGAAGGCGGCCAACCCGGCAACTGCCCACATGTTTATCGTCAGCCCCTTGAGGGGCGGAGGAATGCGTTCCCTTTTTTCAACCCATCCCCCGATGGAAGAACGCGTCGCCCGGCTGGAAGGGATGGCCTACGGTCAGAGATAATAAGGACTTACTAAAAAATAACTTCACCTTTTCGCATCCCATGTTCAGGTTGCCTAGATAAGGTTACAGGGCAAGGCACGAGGAGCGCAGAACCGGAGCGTTGTGTGTGTACGTGATGATTCGAACACCACAGTAACGCGGCCATGGGACCTTAGATGGGTAAGATGAGACGTTACATTAAAGTGAAGAGAACGCCCCCCTCTGCCAGGAAGGGGGCGTTGTTTCTTTTGGCTGAGGCCGAAGAGAGTCGGGAAGACCTGAGCTTTCTTATTGATCGTTACCTTCAGATCCATCGGCTGGAGCAGAAGGAACGAGGTCTCCTGACAGAGTTGGTCTATGGGATCTTCCGCCAGAGGACTTATCTTGATTGGCAGATCGACCACTTTTCAAAGGTCCGCTATATCAAGGCCCCGATAAGAAATACTCTTCGGCTTGGACTCTACCAACTCATCTTTCTCGATAAGGTTCCCTCCTTTGCCGCGGTCGACACCTCGGTCGAATTGTCAAAAGGAGTTGGAGGGATCTCGGCAAGTCGCCTGGTGAATGGTCTTTTAAGAACGGTTCTCCGGCAGAAAGATAAGCTGCCAGCACCCGACCCGGGCGACCCCATTTCCTGTATTTCCATCACATATTCGCATCCAGCCTGGATGGTCCGGCGATGGATCAATCGATGGGGCCAAGAGAAGACGACTGATTTATGCCGCTCGAACAATACGGTTCCCCCGATGACCCTTCGGGTGAATCTGTTAAAGACGGATCGGAAGGCCTTAATCAAACAATTGGAAGAGGAGGGGGCCACCGTCACCCCGAGCGCTGTTTCGCCGGTCGGGATTGCCATCAGCGGGGTGTCGCTTCGATCGCTTCCATCGTACAGTCAAGGAAGACTCTACGTTCAGGATGAAGGGGCCCAACTGATTTCAAACCTGGTAGACCCGCAGAACGGAGATACAATTCTAGATGTCTGCGCGGCACCCGGAGGAAAGACGACCCACCTGGCAGAGTTGATGCTAGGGAAGGGACAGGTCGTCGCGACCGACATCGATCCGGACAGGATGGCGCTGGTGAGAGAAAACATCAAGCGCCTTCAGACGCCGGGGGTTTCGGCGGAAGCACCGGAAGAGGCGATGGCCCCGGAGCGGGAATACGACCGTATCCTGGTGGATGCCCCCTGTTCTGCGCTTGGGATCCTGCGAAGAATCCCGGAAGGAAAATGGAGGAAGAGGCCCGAAACCATAGAGTCTTATGCCAAGATTCAGCGTGCGATCCTGGAAAAAGCGTTCCATCATCTGAAGGTCGGCGGCAGGTTGATTTATGCTACCTGCTCCACTGAACCGGAAGAGAATGAAGAGGTTGTTGAGGCCTTTTTCAGCTTACATCCGGAGTTGAAACTCGAAGATCCATCTGAAGGCCTCCCCCCCGCCGCAAGAAAATATCTGAATGAAAAACGTTATTTTACAACGCTCTTCAATTCGGATAGAATGGACCGATTCTTCGCCGTCCGGTGGATCAGGACGGCTTAGTGCATTTTTTGGAAACACGCTGTTCAAGAATGGCAGGTAAGATACGATGGTCTCATCCGATCCAATCAAAATAGCCCCATCTATCCTGGCGGCTGATTTTTCCAGGCTCGGGGAAGAGATCCGAGCGGTGGAAGCGGCGGGTGCCGACTGGATTCATATCGATGTCATGGACGGGCGCTTTGTTCCGAATCTGACCATTGGGCCACTCATTGTTGACGCGGTACGAAAGGTGACGACGCTGCCGCTCGACGTTCATCTGATGATTGTTGAGCCGGATAATCTTATTCCTGAATTCATCAAGGCCGGGGCCGACTCGGTCACGGTTCACGTGGAGGCCTGTCCTCACCTTCATCGGACGATCCAGATGGTCAAGCAGCATGGAGCACGCGCAGGTGTGTCATTAAATCCGGCCACACCGATTTCGTCTGTTGAAGAGATTCTCGGAGAAATCGATCTTCTTCTGATCATGTCGGTCAATCCGGGTTTCGGCGGACAAGCCTTCATCCCGAGGGTTCTGAACAAAATTAGAGAGGCACGAACGGAGATTGATGCGCGGCATCTAAAAATAGACCTGGAAGTGGACGGCGGCGTGAAGGTGGAGAATACGCAGATGCTGGCAAAGGCGGGCGTCGATGTATTTGTCGCCGGATCGGCCATCTTTCAGAGCCCGAATTATGGGCAGACGATCAGGGACATCAGAGAAGAAGGAAGCACAAAATAGAAGCCATGAATGATGATGAAATTACAAAACTGGCGGAAAGCCTTCATCCTCTTGAAAAGAAAGTCCTGGTCCAATTTTCCGGCCACGACAAGCTGACTGAAGAGGTGATTCTCGAGCGAGACACTTCTCTTCAGCCCTCCCAGCTTTCCATGGCGCTTGGATGGCTTCTGACGAAGGAGATCGTGAAGGTGGTTGATGAATCGGTAGAGGCCCTTGTGTCCCTAACCCCGACTGGGTCCGCCTACGCAAAAGAAAAGACTCCCCTCCTCAGGATGGTGGAAGAGATCAAAAATAAGGGACAGGTCCCGATTCGTGAACTGCAGCAACGCACTGACATGGAGCCGGAGGAGAAGAGCTCCGCCATCGGAGCACTCAAGGCAAGCGGGGCCGTGGTGATTGTTTCTGGAGGGAAGCTGGAATTGGCGGATCGCTCGAAGCTGGCCGAATTCGAGTCCCTTCAGCGTGTGATCGAACAACTCGGCAAGATGGAGAATTCCGTTCCAGTGGCGACCCTTCCGCCCGAAGATCAGGCGGCCATTGAAGCCCACCATCGGAAACGAGGTAAGGCCAAAGGGATCTTCCGTGTCGACGAGCGGGTTCATCGGACCTATGCACCGACGGAACGTTTCGGGGCCATCTATCAGAAAATGCTGGCCGTCGGGTCGGTGGAAGAGATCGGGGGTTTGACTCCGGAAATGCTCAAAGAAGGAAGCTGGCAAGAGAAGCAATTTCGAAAATATAACATACAGCTCCTCCCCCCACGGATCACCGGCGGTCGGAAGCATCCTTACAAGCGTTTCCTCGACCAGGTGAAGCTGAAATTTGTTTCGATGGGGTTTAGTGAGATGCGGGGACCTCTGGTGGAGAGTGAGTTCTGGGATATGGATGCCCTTTACATGCCTCAATTTCATCCCGCCCGGGAGATCCATGATGTCTACTTCGTCAAAGGGAACCTCCATGACCAGACAATCCCGAAAGAGACCATCGACCGTGTTGCCGCAACACATCAGAATGGTGGCAAGAGCGGGTCACGCGGTTGGCGCTACCCTTTTGACGCAGAGCGGACCCGTCGATTGATCCTTCGCAGTCAGGGAACTTCGGTGTCAGCGCGGACGCTCGGCGAGAAACCAAATATTCCTGGAAAGTATTTCTCGATTGCCCGCTGTTTTCGGTATGATCAGGTCGACGCAACCCATGCCCCGGATTTCTTTCAGGTCGAGGGGATTGTTCTGGGTCCTGAGATTCATTTTCGGACGCTGTTGGGGCTCCTGACCCTCTTTGCCAAAGAGGTGGCCCGTGCGGAGGAGATTAAATTCCTTCCGGCCTACTTTCCCTTCACGGAACCCTCGGTCGAGATGCACGTTCGGCATCCCAAACTTGGCTGGATGGAGTTGGGGGGTGCCGGCCTCTTCCGGCCGGAAGTGACCGAACCGCTTGGGGTGGATGTGCCGGTCATTGCCTGGGGGCTTGGCCTGGATCGCATGGCAATGGTGGCCCTGGAGATCTTAGATATCCGGGATCTTTTTTCTTCCGATCTTGGGATGATCCGTGAGAAACAGACTGTCCTGGAAAAATCAGGGGAGGCCGAAAATCCCGACAATTGAAGTCACCATCAGCGACCTTGAATCCCTCTTGCATGAGAAAATTGACCAGGCCCGCCTGGAGTTGTTATTGGAGCAGGTCAAGGGGGAGGTCAAGGAGTTTTTTCCGGAGCAGGACATCGCCAAGGTGGAGTTGAATGACACCAACCGGCCCGACCTCTGGTCTCCGGAGGGAATTGCCCGGCAGATCTGTCTTAAAAAGTCAAAAACGGGACCGGACTATCCCTTTTTCGATCCAAAAACAAAGGCGGATCGAGAAGTATTTGTCTCAAAAGAGATGAGTGGCGTCCGTCCCTATCTGGCCGCCTGTATCGCCCGCGGCATGGTCATCACCGAACCGATCCTGGAGCAGCTGATCCAGGTCCAGGAAAAACTCGCTGAGTCCTTTGGCCGAAAGCGGAAGACCGTTTCGATCGGCCTCTATCGCCTCCCAAAAATCACCTTCCCGGTTCGCTATGACCTGGTCGATCCTGAGAGCACTTCCTTTGTCCCCCTCGGGTTTAACGAGTCCATGTCCCTTGCGGAAATTATTAAAAACCATCCGAAAGGGGTGGCCCATGCCGACACCCTCTTCGGGGCAGCAAAGTACCCGATCCTCATTGACGCGAAAGAAGAGATCCTTTCCTTCCCTCCCATCATCAACAGCCGTGAGGTCGGCGAAGTAAAGGTCGGCGACACAGAACTCTTTGTCGAGGTGACGGGAACAGATCTACGAATGGTGATGCTGGCCCTGAATATCTTTGCCTGCAACCTCGCGGATCGCGGCGCGGCCATTGAACCGGTTTCTATCCAATACTCGGATAAAACGGATTACGGGAAGGCCATACGGATGCCTTATGATTTTTCAAGCAGTATCGATCTGAGCCTCGACACCTTTGAGCAGGTCCTGGGAGAAAAAGTGAAGATGGAGGATGCCGTCTCAGGGCTTCAAGCCTACGGTTACACAGTTCAGACAAAGGGGAAAAACCTAAACGTCACCGCGCCCCCCTACCGGGACGATACGATGCACCCGATTGATGTCATTGAGGATTTTGCCATCTGCCGGGGCTATGGCTCTTTCGAACCGGAGATGCCGTCTACCTTTACCGTGGGCTCTCTCTCCCGAATCGAAACCCTTTCTGATTTTCTGAGGGAAGCCATGGTGGGTTTCGGGTTCCAGGAGATTATTTCAAATATCCTGGGCTCACGGCAGGACTTCATTGAGAGGATGAGACTCTCCGCATTGGATGAGGAGAGGTCGGAAACAAAGATCGTCGAGATTGAAAATCCGATGAACGAACGCTTTTCTCTCCTTCGACCTTCCCTTCTCCCTTCTCTGTTGCGTGTTGAAGGAGCAAGCTCGAAGGCCTTCTACCCGCATCGGATCTTTGAGGTTGGAGAGATTGCCCGATTGACGTCACCCGGCCCAGGAAGGGAAAACCCCAAAGAAGCGACGACAACATCCATCCATCTGGCAGCATTGATTGCCCATCCCAACGCGACCTTCTCCGAACTCCATGCCGTCCTGGAGGCCCTGTTCCTAAGTTTCTCCGGGCGATGCCGTCTGGAGTCGATCTGCCATCCGAGTTTTATCGAAGGCCGGTCCGGGACTATTTCTGCCGAAAAAGGAAAGATCGGCCTGATCGGAGAACTTGATCCGGATGTCCTGACCCGCTGGCAGATCGGCATGCCCTGCGTCTCCTTCGAAATCGAGATCGAAAAGATTTAAACAGGGACGGCTCCTCCTCCGGAACAAGATCTGTCCCACATCCTCTATGATGAGAAGATTGGTCTCCCAAACCGTTCCCGGTTGTATCGTTGGAAGAGGCTGGCCCTAATTCCGCGATTGCGGAATTAGAAACCCCCGATTCGCCTGGAAATACTGCGTTATCGGCCAACAGACTCCTCACCGCACGGTGAGTACGCTTCGGTCGTCCTTATGGACTCTGGCCTTGTCTTCACAGCCGTCTTGGGGCTGGGGATTGACTTCGGAAAATCGTGTGATATGTTAAAGGGTACTCTGGAGTGGGTTCCCCAGGGGAGCCATTACTTGAATCAGGGAAAAAATGCGGATATTAATCATCGAAGATGACGAACGGATCGCAGGGTATATGCAAAGAGGGTTGGAAGCCGAGGAGCACGAGGTCGAGGTTGCTCACGATGGCCAAACGGGAGTGGACATGGCTGAGTCGCGGCCCTTTGATGTCATTCTTCTTGACGTCTTCCTCCCTTTAAAAAATGGCCTGGATGTTTGTAGACAGCTGAGAGAAAATGAAGTAACCACACCTATTTTCATCATGACGGCAAGAGATACTCAAGATCTGCTCAAGGATGTTTACCGGGCGGGAGCGGATGGCTACTTCCCGAAACCTTTTTCTTTTGAAACGCTTGTAAGTAAGATCAACGATACTAATCCTCTAGCAAACGGTTCGGCATAAGGCGTATGACTTTAACGCTTGTCATAGGCATTATTCTCGGGGCGATTGTCGGTGTCATCGCAGAGCAGAAAAACCGCTCTTTTTTTCCCTGGGCCCTCTATGGATTCTTTTTTTTCTTTGTCGCGATCATCCATGTCGCGGCCATCGGAGACAAAAAGTATGAAGATCAGGGCCCGGAAGAGAGGGGATACATAAAGTGTCCCGCTTGCGCAGAGATGATCAGACGCGAAGCATCGTTGTGCAAGCATTGTAAAACAACCCTACAAGAGAAGTCGCCTCAGACAGAGGCCGATGCAAAGACGCCTGGGATCGTGAGATCCTGCCGATGGTGTCATCAGGAATATTCAGGAGAGCATACGAATAAATGCCCCTACTGCGGCGGCCTGCAAATACATTTTTTAAGAGAAAACCGGATTCTGATGGTACTCATTTTTTGTTTGTTGGCAGCTATCTTGGTTTATTCAGCTCAGGAAGTCACAAATGGACCTCAAAGGACTGACGTACTAGAAAACCTGCCTTTAAGTGAAGATTGAACGCGCGTTCGCGCACCCACCCCCCAAAAAAATTCAGGAATACTTCGAGAGGACCTTTTCGGCGGCGTGGGATAATACCGAGTCATGGTCGTGATTCAGGGCATAGACGCGGCACTGAATCAGCCATGCCGGAATAGAATCGACATGCTCCGACAGTGCTTCCTTTGAGACAACTCCGGTGGAGGGCTCAAAGACATAGACCTGCCTCTCTCCCATCCTGAGCGTATCGGCCGGTCGGGGGTCCTGACTGGCCAGATCAACACGGAAGGGGAGGTCCTTCAATTCCGGTGGGAGGCACTTTCGCATTCGCTCCTCAAAATCCACCGGGGTTATCGTACATCTTCCGTTCTTCGTTCTTTCTGTGGAAAGGGTCGTATCGTAGGCCATCTTCCACTTAACATCCCTGAGAAGAATCTTGTTCCACTCAGAGAAAAGTTTTCTTCTCATGGGTGAGTCGTCATTCCTCCACGACTTCACTTCCAGCAGGAGGGACCAGTCGGTGAGATCAACATAGGCGCTGAGTTTGTCCAGCGGATTGAAAGGGAAAATTTCTTTAATCGTCTCACGGAATACATCACGCAAGTGCATATCGAGTGAGCGGGTTGTTCGGTGATAATAGACATTGAAATAGAGGTAAGAACGGGTATTTAAAAACATCGTCAAGGCAGGAAGCCCCGATTTGTGAAGCGTCAGGCCCTTTTCTGTGAAGAAAGTATAGTGCATGAGGCGATTCAGGTCGACTGGCCCGATGGCCACCCCGCACATATAGGCATCTCGAAGCACATAATCGAGATTATCGGCGGTAAAGATCCCGGACAGGAGCGGTTTCAACATCACCAGCCAGCGGGGATAGTCTTCCGGCGTTTTGTAGGTGTCATCCTTATGAATTAAGAAGGCAACATGCTCCGGGTTGAGTTCTTCTCCGGGTTCAAACAAACCACTGGGGCTGCGCCTGATTCGTCTTAGTATCGAGGCCAATTCCTGTCTGATGATCGCCTGCCCGAGTTTTTCATGCGTCAGGCCGTATTCATCCAGAAAGTTATGGTCGAAGAAATGGCAGAATGGGCCATGACCGATATCGTGAACCATGACAGAAACGCGCAGGAGCTCTTCTATAAAATTAAAAGAAGGACAGCTAGAGGTCACTTCCTTAAGTGAGGGGTAAAGATGTTTCCCAAAACGTCCTGCAACATGCATCGCCCCAAGGGAGTGAACAAAACGGGAATGCTCAGCAGAGGGATAGACCCATCGCGCCGACTGTAACTGATAGATATACCGAAGCCGCTGCATCCAGGGGGAATCGATTAGATCCTTCTCGGTTGCTTCATCCCGGTTCCCGATCGGCACAGTAAAAGGGATATAATTGTGGATCGGGTCGGCGAGAAGCGCCAACCCTTCGTAAAGCATTTCGCGGCTATTCAGGGAGGGGAAACGGCTTGATTTATCCATAAAACATGTGTCCTCTCACTGCTGCTCTATTCATTCAGCTCGGCTGATCATAACTGATTTCCACAAACCTCGCAAGAAAAAGGGAACCCCCAGGGTCAGACCCTTCGTAAATTTGGGTTGACAGGAAGGGAGTCCCTATGGTAAATATATATCCGACCCTAATGGTCTCCGATCAAAAGTGTCGTACTTTATGAAGGCCTACTTACTAGACGAAAGATGACATGCTCAAGCTGACCAAGAAGATTGACTACGCCCTCATGGCAATTAACTTTATGTCCTTTAAAGGCGAGTCTGTTGCAAATACGAGGAATATCGCAGAGATATACAATATTCCTCTTGAAATTCTGGCAAAGGTCTTACAGCGGCTTGCAAAAAAAGGGTTTATTATCAGCCAGAACGGCCCAAAGGGAGGCTACACACTGGCAAAAGATCCGAGTTTGATCTCTTTAGGCGATTTGATCCGGGCCATTGAAGGGCCGATTCAAATTGTTCACTGCGTGGAAGGGGACACGTCCTGCTCACAAACAGCACGATGTACCATTCGGAGTCCGCTTCGGAAGATCGAGCATAAGATTGTTGACTATCTGGACAATGTTTCCATCGATCAGATCTGTAGCGAAGAGGTTCCGGTAGAACTGACGGTTTAGATGGTTTAATAAAGGGGGTAGGATGGAGTTTCCTATTTTCATGGACAATCACTCAACAACGCCGGTAGATCCGCGCGTGATGGAGGTGATGATCCCGTACTTTACGAAGGCCTTTGGTAATTCGGCCAGCCGGAACCACTCATTTGGCTGGGAAGCTGAAAAAGCGGTTGATCGAGCAAGGGGACAAATTGCCCAACTGCTCCACTGCCGATCGAAAGAAATTATCTTTACAAGCGGAGCGACCGAATCCAATAATCTGGCCATCAAAGGTGCAGCCGAGATGTACCGTGAGAAAGGGAATCATATTATTACGGTCGTCACAGAGCATAAGGCGGTTCTGGACAGCGTGAAACATCTTGAAAGAGACGGCTTCCGGGTAACTTACCTCACAGTCGCGAAGGATGGACTGGTCAGTCTTGAGAGCATCAAAGAGGCCATCACGGATAAGACTATCCTGATCTCCATTATGATGGCCAATAATGAAATCGGCGTCATTCAGCCCATCACAGAAATCGGAGCAATCGCGAAAGAGAGAGGGGTCCTCTTTCACTGCGACGCGACCCAGGGTGTGGGGAAAATCCCGGTGGATGTCCAGGCGATGGGGATCGACTTGTTGTCCCTTTCCGCACATAAGATCTATGGACCCAAAGGCATCGGGGCGCTCTATGTCAGAAAAAGAAACCCGCGTGTCCGTATTGCTCCGCTGATTGACGGCGGCGGACATGAGCGGGGAATGCGTTCAGGGACGCTCAACGTTCCGGGAATTGTTGGTTTGGGAGAGGCGTGTGAAATCTGTGAAAAAGAGATGTCTGAAGAATCTGCCCGGATGACACGAATGCGAGAAAGCCTCCAAAGCCAGATATTGGACAAACTGGACGAGGTCTACCTGAATGGTCATGCGGAAAAACGGCTTCCCCAGAACCTCAATATGAGCTTTGCTTATGTTGAGGGAGAATCCCTTTTGATGGGCCTGAAAGAAATTGCCCTCTCATCCGGCTCAGCCTGCACAACTGCGTCACTGGAACCGTCTTATGTGCTTCGGGCCCTGGGGGTCGGAAGCGACCTGGCACATTCTTCTCTACGCTTTGGTCTGGGACGGTTTAACACCGATGAAGAGGTCGATTATGTTGCCAAACGGGTGATTGAAACCGTGATCCGGCTCCGGGAAATGTCGCCCCTTTATGAAATGGCACAAGAAGGGATCGACCTGAACAGCGTCCAGTGGTCGGAACATTAACTCTCCCCGGGAGCATCTCAGGGTTTAATTGTTAATCTTAGGAGGTTACATATAATGTCTTACAGCAGCAAGGTCATTGATCATTATAATAATCCCAGAAATATGGGAAGCCTGGACAAATCGGACAGCACAGTCGGAACCGGCATTGTCGGAGCGCCTGAGTGCGGAGATGTCATGAAACTTCAACTGAAGGTTACGGACGGGGTGATTGAAGATGCCAAGTTCAAGACCTTTGGCTGTGGGAGTGCGATTGCGAGTTCGAGTCTGGCGACGGAATGGATCAAAGGAAAGACAATCGATGAAGCCTTTGCAATAAAAAATGTAGAGATTGTCAATGAATTGAGTCTGCCTCCGGTAAAAATACACTGCTCCGTCCTGGCGGAAGACGCAATCAAGGCAGCTATCACGGATTACAGGAAGAAAAATGGAAAAGACTGAAGAGATAACCGCGTCAGACGCCATAAATGATGAAGTGGTTGTTCTCCTCACGCCCGAAGCCGTTCGTGAAGTGAAGGGCATAATCCAGCGAAAAAACCTGGGAAATGCCGGGTTGCGTGTCAGCGTCGATGGAGGCGGGTGTTCCGGTCTCTCCTATTCAATCAAGTTCGACTCGGAGATCAACGCCCATGATATCTCCTATGAGGTGGATGGCTTACAGGTCATTGTCGATAAGAAAAGCGCCATTTATCTCGCCGGAACAACCCTTGACTTCAGCAACGCCCTGGTCGGGGGAGGATTTAAGTTCAGCAACCCCAACGCGAAACAAAGTTGCGGCTGCGGCGAGTCCTTTTCAACCTGATCCCTTGTAAATAAGTATTCTTATTCAAAAATCAGGCCCCCAGGAGCCTGCCGGAAGAGAGGATCATCGCAGTGGACTCTTTGTTTCTCCGGCAAACTCCGGATTTGGGGCCATTTTATTACTGGAAGCGCCAATGACATCTGAAGTGAAAACCGATTCGGAAAAAACCTTAAAAACACGCACATGCTGGAGCTGCAATTTTGAGGTAGCGGACCTCTTCTTCTGTTCCTCCTGTGACGCGCTCCAGGCCTATGTGGAAAATATTGATTATTTTAGTTGTCTCGGACTCGGCGTCCGCTTACAGATTGATCCGGATCAACTCGAAGGAACCTTCCATGATTTAAGCCGGAAGTTTCACCCGGATTTCTACCAAAGACGCTCTCAGGAAGAGCAGCAGATCAGCCTTGAAAATACCGCCATTCTGAACCGGGCCTACAGGACCCTGAAAGATCCCTTGGAGAGAGTCGTCTACCTCATCGGTCTTGTTGAGGGAGGGGAGGATATCAATACGGAAGCCCCCGCGGATCTGTTTGAAGAGATCTTTACGCTTCAAGAGGCCCTGGAAGAAGCAAAGACCCTTCCTCCGGGGGAGTCGGCTGAAAAGAACGCCCTTTTTTCAACTCTGAAAGCATCGAGTGAGAGCTTGCAGACGCGGCAAATGGAGGCACGAAAGCAGCTTGGCGTCCTTTCCGGGAAATGGGATATGCTAGAGGGCTCCGAAAAAGCCAAAGCCTTCACTGCGAAACAAATGGCCAGCTTGCAGGAGATGAAAAAGATCCTTTCTCACCGGGCCTACCTGGAGCGGATGGTTAAAAATATTCGTACAGCAATCGAGGGGAAATAAATGTCAAAGGTCGTTGGAATCGATCTCGGCACAACGAACAGTCTCGTAGCTTACATGGAGGGGGGGCAACCGCAGATCATTCCAGGATTGTCCGGGGCATCGGCGGTCCCATCTATCGTTGCCCTTCATCCCGAAGGCTCTGTGGAACGCATTGTCGTCGGACAAGCCGCTAAAAAATCCCTAATAGAGGGTCCCAGGCGCACGATCTTTTCCGTCAAGCGCCTTATGGGAAAAGGGATTGAAGAGGTTCAATCCGATCTCAAGTATCTTCCCTTTCCCTTGACTGGTCAGCCCGGAGAGGTTATCCGTATCCAGGTTGATGAACATCTGTATACCCCTCCCGAAGTCTCGGCTCTCATACTGACCGAGTTGAAACAACGGGCCGAGGCACACCTGAAAGCCCCCGTCACACAAGCCGTTATCACCGTACCAGCTTACTTCAACGACAGCCAACGTCAAGCAACCAAAGATGCCGGGAAAATCGCTGGGCTGGAGGTCCTTCGGATTGTCAATGAACCGACCGCTGCCTCACTGGCCTATGGGCTGCAAAAGAAGAAAAAAGGATGGATTGTTGTCTATGACCTCGGAGGAGGAACATTTGATGTCTCCATCCTCAAGATAAAGAATGGTATTTTTGAGGTCCTGTCCACCAATGGAGATACCCATCTCGGTGGCGACGACATCGATCAATGTCTCATCCGGCTCATCGTCGACGAGATAAAGCAACAATACGGGGTTGACCTCATGACTTCTCCGAAGGCCTTTCAGGAAGTCCGGCTCCTCTCGGAACATGTGAAATGCCAGCTCTCGTCTGAAGAAAATGCAACGATCTCTTTGACCCTGCCAGACCAAAACATCCGCTACCAAAGGGAAATCAGCCGGCATACATTTGAAGGATTGATTCAGAACCTGGTTGACCGAACGATTGTTTCCTGCCGTCAGGCCCTGGAAGACGCACATCTTCAAGCAGAAGAGATTGACGAGGTCATCCTGGTCGGAGGCTCTACTCGGATTCCCCTCATCAAGAACATGGTCGCGGATCTTTTTAAACAAAGACCTCAGAGTGAACTCAACCCTGATGAAGTGGTCGCCCTTGGCGCGGCCATCCAGGCCGATATTCTGGCGGGAAGCATCACGGACATGCTTCTTCTCGATGTGACCCCGCTTTCTCTCGGTATGGAAACGATGGGCGGCGTCATCAATCGCTTCATCCCGAGAAATACCACCATCCCTACCAGCGCGAAGGAGTCCTTTACCACCTTTACAGACGGGCAGAAATCGGTTGCTATCCATGTGGTCCAGGGGGAGAGAGAGCTAGTCAAAGATTGCCGGAGCCTCGCCCAGTTCAACCTGACGGGGATCGACCCCCTCCCTGCCGGGATGCCACGGATCGAAGTGACCTTCCTGATCGATGCGAATGGTATTCTCAAGGTCTCCGCGAAAGATTTAAGGACCGGCAAAGCGCAATCGATAGAGGTTAAACCCACTTACGGCCTCACCGACGAAGACACCGAGGCCATGATCCTGGCCTCGGTTGAACATGCCAAAAAAGATATGGAAGCGCGGATGCTGATCGAGACCCGCAACGATGCCGACACCGTTCTCCGCCACGCGGAAAAGGGCTTGACCCAGGGAAAGGAACTAATCGATCAGTCAGAAAGAAACAAAATAGAAGAAAGCATGGCTGATCTGAAAGAAGCCATGAAAGGCCTGGACCATCGTCTCATCCGGGAAAAACTCGGGGGCCTGGATGGAGCCACGCAAAAACTTGCAGAACTTTTGATGGACCAATCGGTCCAGGTGGCCCTCAAAAACAAAG
Organism: Candidatus Manganitrophaceae bacterium; assembly: GCA_012960925.1. Classification (NCBI taxonomy): domain Bacteria; kingdom Pseudomonadati; phylum Nitrospirota; class Nitrospiria; order Candidatus Troglogloeales; family Candidatus Manganitrophaceae; species Candidatus Manganitrophaceae bacterium. The sequence continues at coordinate 24,374 of DUAG01000062.1, read as the reverse complement.
AGATTGCTGGTTCATAAAGGATTGGAAAGGGCAATGCCGAAAGTTACATTTAAATCAGACCGTCCGAGTGAGAATGTCACCCTTGAAGTAAAAGAGGGAACAACAATCCTTGATGTGGCCCTTGATAACAACATTGACCTGGAGCACAATTGCGGCGGAAGTTGTGCCTGCACAACCTGTCATGTCTTTATCCGGGAGGGGATGGGCCATCTCTCAGAGATGGAAGAGGATGAAGAAGACCGGCTCGACACGGCAGAAGGACTCACCCTGAGTTCCCGTCTCGGCTGTCAGGCACGCGTAAACGGAGATATTCTCGTCGAGATTCCCAAGCGGACACAGGAATTTAGAAAGGCCGAACAACACTAATGAAACTCACATGGCGCGATAACGAAGAGGTTGCATTCGCCTTAATCGAAGCGCATCCTGACATCGACCCCTTAACGCTCCGATTTACCGATCTTCATAAGATGGTCACAGAACTTGCCGACTTTGAGGATGACCCGAAAGGCTCGAATGAGGGGATCCTTGAAGGGATCCAGATGGCCTGGCATGAAGAGCTTGAAGACGACTAACGATTCAGAAGGTAATAGACTCTACCAGCTCAATACAGTATCACAGGAAAAGATCGTTTCGAGCATCTCCTTACACCCGATCCTTCTATGAGGGACATGAGTGGGAGAGGCATAATTTTGAATTTTTTGATCCTTTCCATCTTCTGAGAGGACACAAACTGATACTTTTGGGTCCGGGATTTCCATGCCTATTGCATCCCGCATAAGTATGACGACTACATGATCTGATTCGGCCTGTTTCCGAATCAACTCCAGCGGATAGGCATCCTCTCTTTCCTTCAGGATATGTAAAATTCGCTTCAAATATGTCCCTCCTAAAGCTTCCTAAAGCCTCACAAACCAGTCGGACTCCGCCATTTTTGATGCGATCTCTTCCTTCGAGAGAGGTTTGATCTGATAATCACTGCCTGACAGGTCAATCCCGCCTGCGCCCGCATCATCAATATAAAGAACCGGAATAAATTCCTTGAGTGTGGTGAGATATTTCATCGCAATCTCTCCATCGACAAGATCCTCGATATCATTTTCTAATATGCGGGGGGCTTCCTCCGTAAAAATGAGTTCGACCTGATGCCCTGAGGCGGCCAGACCCAAGGCAATGCGGACCCCTTCGCAGGTACGGTGGCTTTGACGTGGATCGCTTCGAATGAGGATAAGGATTTTTTTTGACATCGAACAATTACAAGTTACAGAGTGATAAAACGGTCACAGCCCTTGATAAGATCTGAAAGGACCACAAGACCGCCGAAGGCCGCCTTGTCGCTCGGTGGGATGGAGCGTCGTTGCGCACCGTAGGCACAGAGGAAGAGCTTTACCCCGGTCTCCTTTAGACGGGTCATCTCCGGATGGTCGATGTGCTTCACGCCGTCATCAATAAGATAGAGATAAACACCAATCCCTTGCCGACGGGCCTCTGTGGCAAGCGAAACCACCAGGGCAAGATTCTTTTCCTCCGGCGGGGTTGATAAAATTATACCAAGCTTTTTATTTTTCATATGTTTTTGAGGCTAGAAGGCGGCCTTGGAAATCACGCCGCCCCCGACGACTTCATCACCGTCATAAAAAACAATGGACTGTCCGGGGGAGATCCCGCGCTGGGGAGCATCGAAAGTCACATGAACCGTCCCGTTCGTTTGTGGGAAAAGAGTCGCCTCATGCTCCTCGGTGCGATATCGTATTTTCCCCCTGACCCGAAGCGGCCCTAAGGGAAGACCAACCCCACCCCACACGAGGTCTTCGACAACCAGATCCTCCTGGAGCAGAGCCTCTTCCGAACCGACCACCACCTCCCGCTTAACCGGATCAAGCCGGGTGACATAGGTTCGTTTTCCCAGCGCGATTCCCAAGCCTCGCCGCTGGCCCACCGTATAAAAGGCCACCCCTGCATGCTGACCGACCACTTCTCCCTCTTCGGTTACGATCTCTCCGGAGGCCGCGGCCTCCGGACGATTCTCTGAGAGGAAGGCCCGGTAGTCTTTTTGCGTTACAAAACAGACCTCCTGACTCTCCAAGACCTCCTCATAAGGAAGCCCCAGCTCCGCCGCTTTCTGGTAGACTGCTTTCTTTTTCATTTCTCCGAGCGGGAAGAGTGTTGCCGAGAGTTGTTTCTGGTTAAGGCGGTAGAGAAAGTAGCTTTGATCTTTTTCATGGTCAAGGCCCTTGCAGAGGGTGTATCGGTCCTGCTCGGGTCGATAGCGGATGCGACCGTAATGGCCTGTCGCAATAAAGACGGCATCGAATTTCTCGGCAACTTTGAGGAGATGTCCGAATTTCATCCGTTCATTGCAACGAACGCAGGGGTTGGGGGTTAAGCCTTCGAGATAGGCATCGCTAAAGTCATCGATAATCTCTTCCTGAAAGGCCTTCTGAATATCAATGGCATGGTGCGGGATAGCAAGCTCTTTCGCGACGTGCCTGGCAAGCCCGACCTTGCAACAGGACCGGTCCTGCCAACGCTTCTCTTCCTCCCCTTCATCTTTCCAAAGGATTAAAGTCACACCGATGACATCATAACCCGCCTCTTGAAGGAGGACGGCTGTGACGGCGGAGTCTATCCCGCCGCTCATCCCGACAACAACCTTTTTCTTGTTCCGTGTATTCTGCACGAAAGAGCTACCCTTGCGTCTCCTGACCAACAGCATGTAATGCCGTGACAGACTCTTCCTTTTCGCTATTTTTCATGTTCATATTGCAGGTAGCATTAAACTGCACGCCTTCATCAATCACCAGAGAGGGGGTATTTATGGAGCCATCGAATATCGCCTTCGGGAGAAGATGGACCTTCTTGCTGGCTCGGACATTACCTGAGATCTTTCCGCTGCAGACGACAGTCTCGACGATAATCTCCGCCTGAACATCTGCGGATTCTCCGATGACCAGGGATCCCTCTGAAACGATCTCTCCCTCAACCTTTCCATCGATTCGAATCGTTCCTGTATAGGTAATAATTCCTTTAAACTCGGTCCCCTTCCCAAGAAAGGCAATAATCTCATCCATGTTTTCTTTTCTTCCCATCTCTCCTCCGTTACACGTTCTAGAAGCATTGGCCGCTTCCAGGTTAATGACAGCTTATAAATATCCTAAACTATTTTCTCCAGAATTCTTTCCAGATCTTCCAATGAGTAGTACGCTATCCGGATCTCACCCTTGTGACCCTGTTGTATCAAGCGAACCTTTGTTCCCAGGGAACGGCGGAGCCGGTCCTCGACTTCCAGACTTTCAGGCGACGAGGCCTCTCCAGCACGGGGAGTCTTCGACGAGAAAGTCCCCTTTTTCTTCTGGACGAGCGCCTCCAGTTGCCGGACAGACAAACCTTTGGATTTAATCTCTTCTGCAAATCGCAAGAGATCTTCCTTGATATTTGAAGAAAGGAGGACCTTCGCGTGCCCCATCGTAAGTCGCCCTTCTGAAATCTCCTTCCAGAGCGCTTCAGGCAGCTGGAGGAGTCGAAGGAAATTTGCAACCGAGGAGCGATCGATCCCGATTCGTTCGGCGATCTCCTCCTGAGTCAATGAAAATTCCGTCGTCAGACGGGAGTAAGCCTGCGCCTTTTCGATCGGGTTCAAATCTTCCCGTTGAATATTTTCAAGAAGGGCCCACTCCATCATTTCACGCTCCTGGAGCTTCTTGACCATCACCGGAATTTTTGAAAAACCGGCCATCCGGGCCGCCCGCCAACGCCGTTCTCCCGCAATCAGTTCAAACTTCCCATTGGCTTCACCTTGAACGACAAGGGGTTGGATCAAGCCATTCGTCTTCAGTGAGGCCGCCAGTGAAGCCAGGGCATCCGTATCAAAGTTTTTTCTGGGCTGGTAGCGGTTCGGAACAATCTGATCGATACCGATCTCACGAATGGTTTGTGTCCCGGTCTCTGCTGCAGGAAGAAGTGCGGTGAGACCCAATCCTCTTCCGAGTGCCTTACGCGCCACGTTCGATCACCTCCTTCGCCAATGCGAGATAGGCCTGAGCCCCGCGTGAGAGTGCATCGTAATAGAGGGCCGGCTTTCCATGGCTTGGCGCCTCGGCCAGGGTAATATTGCGCGGGATGACCTTCTTGAATACTTGTTGCCCGAAGTGCGTCCGGATCTCACTTGAAACCTGATTGCTCAGATTATTTCGTCGGTCGTACATGGTCAGCAGAATTCCTTCAATCCGGATGTTGGGATTGAGGGATCCCTGCACCAGCATCACGGTATCCATCAGTTGTTTGAGTCCTTGCATGGCATAGTATTCACACTGTAAGGGGATGAGAAGAGAATCTGCCGCCGTAAGCGCATTTACCGTCAGGAGGCTGAGTGATGGGGGGCAGTCGATGAGAACATAGTCATATTGATCGATCTCCCCCGCCAAATGATCTTTCAAGACCTTCTCTCTGCCCTTGACCCCCACCAACTCCAGTTCAGCACCTACCAGATCAATGTGCGATGGAAGAAGATCCAGTCTCGACACTCCGGTCTCGACCAGCAATTCAGAGACCACGCTTCGACCGGTGAAAAGATCATAAACACTTCCAGTGAGTTCTTCCGAATCGACCCCCAGACCACTGGTTGCATTTCCCTGCGGGTCGAGGTCAATCAAGAGGACTTTTTTTTCTGCGACACTCAGAGAAGCAGCGAGATTGATCGCTGTCGTCGTCTTGGCAACCCCTCCCTTTTGATTTGCAATCGCAATGATTTTTCCCATGTCAGGCATCTTATTCAAAACACTAAAAAAATCTTAAATTTCGCTATCCTAACACATTTATTTTGTGAAAAAAAGTCTCAAAGCCAGACCAATTGGGCACCCTAAATCAGAGCTTCCTCAACTAATTGTGCCTTAAAAATGTGCCGAGACGATATTCTTCGAAGGCGGTTTCAAGTTCTTTCTTTGTATTCATGACAATCGGGCCGGACCAGGCAATCGGTTCTCTGATCGCTTGTCCTGAGACCAGAAGAAAACGGACCGGTTGCGCTACGGTCCTTACTCGGATTCCACTACCCTGTCCGAAAAGAACCAGGTTTCCAGGCAGGATCGGTACAGGGGCTTCCTCTCCAAACAATCCTTCACCCTCAATCACATAGGCAAATACGGTGTGTTCTTTCTCCGTCGCATGCTCGTAAACGGCATCGGGGGTGATCGTAACATCAAAATATTCCGGGCAGCTCACGGTCCCCTGAACCGGTCCTTTTATGCCTCCGACCTCTCCACAGATCACCTTAATGGAAACATCCGTATTTGGAGACACTCTTGGGATCTCATTGGCTTTTATATTCTGATATCGGGGGGCCACCATTTTGTGTGACGCGGGCAGATTCGCCCACAGTTGAAACCCCCAGAGCTCCCCCTCTGAACGCTTCGGCATCTCTTCGTGGATAATGCCTCCCCCCGCCGTCATCCATTGAACATCTCCGCCTTGGATGACCCCGCGATTGCCCATGCTGTCCCGATGCGCGACTTCCCCATGCAGCATGTAGGTGATTGTTTCGATTCCCCGATGAGGGTGCATCGGAAATCCGGCCATGTAATCGTCCGGGTTGCTGGAGTGAAAATCATCGAGAAGAAGGAAGGGATCGAGGAGCTGAGTCTCCGGGGAACCAAAAAGACGCATCAGGTGTACCCCTGCGCCTTCAATGACCGGCTGACCCTTCAGGATCTTCCGAATCTTGCGAAAGGTATCCATCACCAAGCCCCCTACAAAAAGAAAATACCTGACTTCCTGGCAAGCAGGATGATCAGCGCAATAAATGCCACTTTAAGTAAAAATAAGTAAAACAAACTGGACAGCTTCATCGATCCTCTCCCCTACATTTTCAATCGCCAGAGGAGCATTCCCGTTCCCAGGAGGAGCATTGCCATGCTGACTCCCTTCAAGATCATCTCATACCGCTTCAAGTGATGTAAATCAGACTCCCTTTTTGAGCGCTTGATTTCTTTATAGGGACGTGAGGCATTTATTTCAACAAGGCTGACAAGCCCCATCGCACCGGCAACGATCAGCGAGGGGAGGGAAATGCTGTTGGTTTGAATGATGTACCCACCCAACACCGGAAGGACACCCCAGGAAAAGGCAAACCAGTAATCGGTGTGAAAACGCCCATTGAACCATTCCAGGTTGTATGCGAACAGAAAAAACCCTTCGAGGAGGGCGATGGCGAGAAGCAAGGGTGTCCAATAGAGGATATAATATATCCCGATACCATATGCCGGAATCAAGGCACTGACTGCAAGAAACCACAGTCCCCGTTTTGAAAAATGTTGTCCCCAGGGCTTCGCCGCCTCTCCGCCGATGGCGTCCAGGGCATGGGCCGCAACCCCCAGCCCCAGAAAATAAATCAGGACGATTGCAAGAACACGGTCCCAGAAGATTCTTTCTGCCAGCATGGCGCCGATGACGGTATAAGAGAGAACCATTCCGGTATAAGGGAGAAAGAGGAGGCCGATAAATATACGAAATTTGAGGGGGCCAAACCGGGGAACGAACCATTCTGAACGTCGATCCGGAAGTGATTCCATAGCGTCCTTTGTGATTTTGAAGATCCCCGCCTCAGAGCGGCGAGGATTGTGCTCGCTAAGCGTGTTCAGGCCTATTTCCTGGACGAGGTCTTTCGGGTTCCCGTGGACCGCGCCTTTGCGCTTTTACGCTCATATCGGAGCACGAGGCCTCCCTTTCCGATGGCCATTCCCTTATCAGGATTGGAAAAGTGGAGGCTGTTGATCTGCTGGTTCACACCACTCTCTACAATTACCCAGCTTTTCCCTCCGTCCCGGGTATACACCATCGACCCAAGATCACCCACGGCCCAACCCTCATCTCCAATCATCGCAATATCCCAAAGCCCCTCTGTCAGTCCACTCTCCCTTGGGACCCAGGTCTTCCCTCCATTTTCGGTCGTCAGGATAATTCCGTCCCCCCCGACAATCCAGCCCTTATCAGGTCCCTGGGAAATAACTCTGGCAAAAAGCGCCCTGACAGGGAAGGGGAAAGGGTCCCATGTGTTCCCGCCATCCTTGGTCTGAAGAAGTGTCCCGCCGGCCCCCGTCAGCCAGCCTCTCTTCTCATCCATAAAGATGATATCGGTAAGGGATTGAGTCGTGTGACTGAATTGCAAACGCCAGTTCTTTCCCCCGTCGACGGTCTTGAAGATAATTCCGGTTCCTCCAATGACCCAGCCAATTTTCGATGTTAAGAAGTAGACGTTTTCCAGGCTGCCCTCTGTCAATTTCTTCTGCGTCTTCCAATGTTTTCCGCCATCCACGGTACGGAGGATCGCCCCTTGTGCGCCGACGGCCCAACCTTCTTTGAGGGAGGTGAACTGAACCCCGAAAAGCCAGGATTCAGTTCCGCTCTCCTGAAAGGTCCAGGTGTCGCCGCCGTCGTCTGAATATTTAATCGCCCCCGCTTCTCCAACGATCCAGCCGTGGCGCTTATCAAAAAAATGGATCTTGAAAAGGCGTTCCGCAAAACCATAGTTCTGGGTGTCCCAGGTCAGGCCGCTGTCTGCCGTGTGAATAATAAACCCTCCCCAACCGACGGCCCAGCCATGCTTTGCGTCACCAAAGGACATCCCTTCCATCGTCTTGTCGGTCGGCACCTCAATCGCCACCCAGGTCTCCCCCCCATTTTCTGTCCTAAGGAAGACCCCCGAACCCCCGGCAATCCACCCGATCTTAGGAGAAGAAAATTGTACAGAGAGCAGCAGCGATTTTTGAAAATGACTCTCCTGAGGACTCCAAGTCTTTCCCCCGTCGTTCGTATGGACTATCACCCCTCTTCGTCCAACCGCCCAGCCATCATTCTCATTCACAAAAAAGATGCCTTCGAGAGGGATCTTCGTCCCGGTATCCTGTCGAACCCACTTGTTCCCCCCATCTCTGGTGTGGAGAACGACCCCATCCCATCCGGTGATCCAACCCAGTTTTTTATTAAGAAAAAAGACCTCTAGTAGGGGGCCGGCATTGTACCCGACATCCCGAAGCACCCAGTGCTCCCCGCCATCAGAGGTATGAAATACCGCCCCCTGGGCACCGACGGCCCAGCCCGTCTTGTCATCAACGAAGCGGATATACCACAGCCAGGCCACCTTCGGACCTTTCTGTTTCACCCAGCTTCTTCCACCATCTTTTGTGTGATAGAGGTTTCCCGTCCAACTTGCCGCCCAGCCATTTTTCCGGTCGGGGAAATGGATAGAGAAGAAGCGTTCTCCTCTTTTTCTGAATTGCGCCCGCCAGTGCACCCCTCCATCCGTTGTGTGGAGAATACTGCCGAGGGCGCCAACGGCCCAGCCTTCATTGGCGGAGATAAAGTAAACTCCCCAAAGGGCACTTGAACTGACTTCCCCTTGTTCAATGCGCCATTCTCCCAGCCCGTCCACGTCACCGGCGGGAGTGGCACGACCGACGGGTCCAATACATGAGAGAAGCGTCACGATGAAAACAATGGAATATTTTCTAAAACAGGTCATTTTCCCCTCAAAAAGAACACGAAGTTACACGTAACTATTCAGCATGCCACTATTTGGCTTCGCGAGACCCATCCGTTCGGGGTAAGGCGCGAGGAGCGCAGAATCCGGAGCGTATGGTTTATAGTGAGGATCGAGCACCACGGCAACGCCGCCATGGAGGGAAAGAGGGGTGTGCTGAATCGTTACAGTGATACTTGATCTTTCTTTTTTCTATATGCTATCTTTTTACAACATCTGGGACCAAAATGCAAAAGCGCTTACCCCCCCTCATTCTGCTGATCGTCTTTCTTCTCTGGACTCCCGTGATCCTTGCCGCCGACGGTTCGCTTAAATCTATTCAGAAACAGGTCAATGAGATCTATCGCATTGCTCAGGACATGGTGGAACATGGAAGCGATGGTCATACGGATGAGATTGTCTCTTATGGGAGAAAGATCCTCGAACGGGCGGCAGTATTGCTTGAGGGAATCAAGTCCCACACCTCCCCAGAGATAAAAAACAAAGAAAACATTATAGACTTGCTTAGAGAGATGACAGAAAAAACGGAAGCGGCAGTCCGCTTCGGTGAAAAACACAAGCGACGATCCGCCCTGGCCTCAGCAGAAAAGGCCTCTTTTCGTGCGAAGAAACTCCGCCAGAGACTTCTGGCTTTGAAGTGAAGACGCACCAACCCGGTCTTCTATTCGCGTCAGAAACCTGACAAAAATGTTTCACGTTTTGTGAAACACCCTCCTGACTCAATATCCAATCACCCTAATCAAGCCATTGAAATATAAGGACCTTACATCACAAAATTGTGTTAGAATGGCGTGGTACGACTATTGCTTAATAAAACCGATACAGAAGGTACGATGATGTACTTTAATTTTTTGGCGAAGGCGCCTGGAGACTCATGATGATAGATCCAGGCGCCTTTTTTTACAATTTTTACCTGAGGTCACTTTAATATGCGGGAAGGAATCACCCCTCCAAAGTTTGTCGATAAGTTTTTCTGGGCCGATTTCGACGCCGCGCCGATGCCGGTCCTTTCTCTCTATCCGCCGCCATCTCCACTGAAACTGGAGGTGCTTCGCCTCGATGTCTGTGGACTTGAGGACCAGCCCCGGCTGATCTCCTGGGCGATCCTGAATGATCTCCCCCGGGTCAAGCTGAAGGTCCCCCTGATCTGCCAGATTTTCAATTGGTCTGAGGAGGTCGAATGGGAAGGAATCCGTCTTGTCGACCTTCTTGATTTTTTGAGGATCGACACACATCCGGAGGGATATTTTGCCTTTTACTCCCGGGATCGGGTTTTCTTCGAAGGACTCTCCCGGGACGAGGCGCGAGACCCGCACGTACTGCTTGCCACACAATTAAATGGCGCGCCCCTCCCCGAGGCACATGGGGGGCCGCTTCGTCTGATCGTTCCTTTCCTTCAGGGATATAAAAGCGTGAAGTGGGTCGGCGCGATCCGGGCCTTCCGCCACGATCCGATCGGGTCCAAGCGGCTTCTTGGACAAAGCCCCAGCGGACAACTGAACGAAAAGTGGCGTGAAAAACATCAAATCATCCCTCCCGAGGGAAAGGCGGGCGACCCTCCGCTCTTTCCAACGAAGGTAAAACCCGAGCAGGTCTCTGATATCGCACCTCAGGTCCTGCTTCAGCCCGTAAAAGGAGAACTTGATTCCGAGGTAAAAGGAGGGACGGAAACCGTCAAAGCCGTGCTGAAAGAGGTCATCGCGATTCTCCGTCCGAACAGACATGAGATTACCCGTCAGGCCCTGGAGGCTGCCGGGATTACCTCTTATACAACCTATCCCGCCCTGGGACGGAGCCATCAACGGGGCCTAAAGTTTCAATCAGATAAAAAAGAAGGGGTCGCGATTAAATTTCTGCCAAAGCAATTCTTTTCAATTGTCATCCCCGAAACGCGCCTCTCTGCCGCCATTGCTGTGATCATGAAAGCAAACCGGACCGGAAAGGGATCGGTCGGCGATGGGCGGATCTTCGTCTGCGATATCGAGGATGCCGTTCGGATCAGTACCGATGAACGGGGAGGAGAAGCCATTTGAAGATGATCCGGGCCATTATCCGCACCGAACAGGAGGAAAAAGTCCTGAAGAACCTGGAGGACAAAGGACTCTATGCGGTGACCAAGATCCCGGTTCTGGGCCGTGGGCAACAGCGGGGAATCCAGGTGGGCCGCGTCAGTTATAGTACCCTGGCAAAGTTAATGCTCATCCTGTTTGTTGAGGAAGAAGAGTATGAAAAAGCGCTTGAGGCCATCGAAAGCGGGGCGGACACCGATCATCCGGGGGATGGAAAGATCTTTGTCCAGGAGGTCTCGGAGGCGTACAACATACGGACCGGCATAAAAGATGTATAACGGTCCATCTCATCTGGCTTTTACTCCATGGCGGCGTTGCTGTGGGGCTCGAATCCTCACGTATGGAACATACGCTCCGGGTCTGCGCTTCTCGCGCCTTGCCCTGAAGCAAAATCCAGGTAAGCTGAACCATTATACATATCCGACTACGAGTACTTTAAAATGAAAACCAAAGAACTTTTTAAATTTAGAAGCCCCGAGATTCGGGCGCTCCATTTGACCTGGATTGCATTTTTTCTTTGCTTTTATACCTGGTTTAACATGGCGCCGCTGGCGACGACGATTGTCAAATCGGTGGGGTGGCTGACGGTGGAGCAGATCAAGCTTCTCGCGATCTGCAATGTTGCCTTGACGATCCCGGCCCGCGTCTTCATCGGGATGGCGATGGACAAATGGGGTCCCCGGCGGGTCTTTTCCATCATGATGATCGTCATGACCCTTCCCGGCTTTGTTTTTGCTTTTGGAGAAAGTTTTGCACAGTTGCTGATTTCCCGTCTCATCCTCGGCTGTATCGGGGCCGGTTTTGTCGTCGGGATTCATATGACCACCCTTTGGTTCAAACCCAAGGACATCGGTTTTGCCGGAGGATTCTATGCCGGATGGGGAAACTTCGGGTCCGCAGCGGCGGCGATGACCCTTCCCTCCATTGCCTTCATCTTCTTTGGAGGAGAAGCGGGATGGCGTTATGCTGTGGCGTCCAACTGCATTTTCCTGCTCCTCTATGGGATCTACTACTGGTTTGCCATTACCGATGGGCCAATCGGGACCGTCTTTAGAAAGCCCAGGAAGGTCGCTGCAATGGAGGTCAGCAGCTGGTCCGACATGATCAAACTGATCCTCTGGACCATCCCGATGACGGGGGTGCTGGCCGTCCTCGTCTGGAAGATCCAACGAACCGGTTTTCTCGGAAGAATCGGGACGATAACGGCCTATGGCGTGGTCGCCGCCGGCGTTATTTATCAGGCACTTCAGGTCTTGAAGATCAATCTTCCGATTCTGCGGCAGGGGGTCCCGAAGGATGACCTCTACGACTTCAACAGCGTCGGCGCCCTCAACACCACCTATGTCGCCAATTTTGGGGCCGGGCTGGCGGTGGTCTCCATGCTCCCGGCCTTTTTTGAAAGCACCTTTACCCTCTCACCCGCAGCGGCCGGTCTGATTGCCTCCTCTTTTGCCTTTGTCAATCTCTTCGCCCGACCGCTGGGAGGGGTGATCTCTGACCGAATGAAGAGTCGGAAAGGGGTGATGGTCCTTTATATGCTTGGAACCGCCGTCGGATTTTTTCTGATGGGACTGATCTCTCCGGCCTGGCCCATCCCGCTTGCCATCATCATCACGGTCCTCTGTTCCTGCTTTGTCCAGGGGGCAGGCGGGGCCACTTTTGCCATTATCCCATTGATCAAGCGCCGCCTCACGGGCCAAATCTCGGGGATGGTCGGGGCTTACGGGAACGTCGGCGCGGTGATCTACCTGACGGTCTATTCTTTTGTAGACACCCGGACCTTCTTCTTTGTGGTTGCTTCCGGCGCCTTCATCAGCTTCCTCTTCTGCTGGCGCTACCTGAAAGAACCGGAGGGGGCCTTCGGAAGGGAATACCATCTCTCTTCGGTCGATCGTGAGATTGAGGGAGAGGCCCTCCTCCATGACCTCCTCCCGGCATTAGATAAATTGAATCAGGAAGAAACCGCGGACAGGAATGACCCCGTCAAAAAGGAGCAGGTTAAAATGGAGGTCGGTTCGAATGAATAAGAACCCGACCCGGCTAGTGGTGATCGGAAACGGGATGGCAGGGATGGCCACGGTTGAAGCGATCCTGAAAACGAAGTCTGATCTCTCGATTACCATCTTTGGCGACGAAGCCCAGACGCATTATAATCGGATTTTCCTCTCGGATGTTCTCGCCGGAAAAACGACGGGGGAGAAGATTATTCTCCATTCGGAGTCTTGGTACGCTAAGAATGAAATTGATCTCAGGCAGGGGGTCAAGGTCGTTTCGATTAATCCAAAGGCAAAGCAGGTTAGCGATTCCGAAGGGACGGTCACAGATTATGACAGCCTCCTCCTGGCGACAGGGGGAAGCCCCACGGTCCCGCCGATTGCCGGATCGGATAAAGAGGGAGTCTTCGTCTTCTGGACGATGAAGGATACGGAAAAGATCATTGCGGCGGCACGTTCAAATCGCGAGGCAGTGGTCATTGGCGGCGGACTTCTCGGCCTGGAGGCCGCGCGGGGACTGATTAATTACGGGGTGTCCGTGACCGTCGTCCACCTGGGCGACCGTTTGATGGAACAGCAGCTCGACACCATCGGCGCGTCTATCCTGAGAAGGGATCTGGAGCGGATGGGAATTCCTTCCATTCTGAATATGACCGCCGACAAAATTATGGGAGACAAGCCTGGAGACAATCAGGTCTCCGGCGTTCGCCTAAAGAGCGGAGAGACTCTCCCTGCCGGGATGGTCCTGATCTGCACCGGAACACGACCAAACCTCTCCCTTGCAAAAGAGGCGGGTCTGAAGGTCAATGAGGGGATCGTCGTCGATGACCGGATGGAGACCAGCCGCGCAGGCATCTTTGCCGTGGGAGATGCCATAGAGCACCGAGGAAAGGTGTACGGTCTAGTGACCCCCTTGAAGGAGCAAGCAGAAGTTGTGGCGGACGCCATTGCCGGTAAGAATACGAAACGCTATGAAGGAACCGTATGTGCAACCACCTTGAAAGTGGCCGGCATCAATCTCACCTCGGCCGGTGACTTTACCGGCGGAGGCGGGGCTGAGGAAGTCTCTTTTGTCGACTCGGAAAAATCAATTTATAAAAAGTGCGTCATCCGTCAGAATCGTCTAACCGGATTCATCCTACTCGGCGACAATACAGACGGCCCTCGCCTTTTTAATCTCCTCCAGAAGGGGGAAGACATCTCGGCCATCAAGAACACCCTCCTCGGAAACATCGCGATGGAGGGGGCACCCGATTCCCTGTCCGGTGTTGCCTCCCTGGCCGAGTCCGACCTGGTCTGCACTTGTTACAGCGTCTCGAAGGGAGCCATCTGTTCCGCCATCCGCGAAAAGGGCTTGAAGACACGGGATGAGGTCGCAGGCTGCACCGATGCGACCACGGGCTGCGGCAGTTGCGCCCAACTGGTGAACGATTTACTAGATCTGGTGAACAAGCCCTCTCAGCAGAAGGGATCTGCAACTGCGCCCCCCTCTCTTGTTAGGAAATCAAGGTCGGGCTCCCTTAAAACACTCGATCTGGAGAAAATAAAACAGGGAGGTTTGGGGCTCGACTTTTCCCGTATCAGAGAGGAGGGGACGCGTGCCCTTTCACCTGAAGACGGTTACCGCCTCAAGACCTATGGCATCTGTACCCAGAAGCATGAAGGGTACTCAATGATGCGAATCCGAATTCCGGGGGGGATTGTAACTTCAGAGCAAGTCACGCAGCTGGCCTCCCTGGCAGAAGTCCATGGGCGTGGCCGAATCCATCTGAGCGTCCGGCAGGCCCTGGAACTTCACTGGGTCCGGGTCGAAGAGGCGGAGACGATCTTTGCAAAGCTCAAATCCATGGGTCTGACCAGCCGCTCGGCCTGTGGCCACACGATGCGGAATGTCACGGCCTGTACCCTTGGGTCGATTGCTCAGGACGGCCTGATCGACGTTCAGCCCTGGGCCCGGCAGATCAGCGACTATTTCATCAAACGCTCCGATTTAATCAATCCGACAATGCCGAACCGGTTAAATATCAACTTCTCCGCTTGCGGGGTCTGCGCCGCAGACGCGATGATCAATGACATCGCCTTTGTCGCCGTTAAACGCGAGACGGAAGGTGGAAGCCCTAAGATCGGCTTTGAGTTCTGGGTCGGCGGGAGCCTTGGTTCACGCCCCCTCCTCGGATTCCGGCTTCGCGAATTTATTCCCCTTGCGGACGCGCTTCCGGCCTGCCAGGCCGTCTTCGAAATTCATGTGAAGTTTGGTAACAGAAGTAAAGCCAAGTCGCGCCTGAAATTTCTGATCAAAGAATGGGGACAGGAAAAATTCATCAAAACTTTCGACAAGATCTTTCAGGAAAAACAGGGTCTCCCTGAAAACCGGGAGGTTTGCCTTCCGACGATGGCCGATGTCGATAGAAGGCCCTGGAGCGGGGGACGGCTGGCAGCGGGTCTTATTCCTGCCCAAGCCTCAAAGCTCCCCTCAGGTGCCATCCCACAGCGGCAGCGCGGATATGTCCGTCTCGCGGTGGCTGTCCCTCTGGGTGACATCCGCGCTGAGACCTTTGCAGCCCTCGGCGAGATCGCTAAACAGCATGGTAACGGCCGCTTACACTTTACGAAAGACCAGGATGTCGAACTTCAATGGATTCCAGCCCGAAAGATCCGCCGGGTGGCCAAGATACTTGAGCAGCTTGGGCTCTCCTTAAAAGGAAAGGCGAACGGACCTAACTTGATCGCCTGCGTCGGGATTGAATTCTGCACGCTTGCCGTTACCCATTCCCAGGGGGCGGCTCGGGAGCTGCTCAATCATCATAATCCAGCCGACCCTGAAAAGCGGGCCCTGTTCAATGCCCTCTCGATTCATATCTCCGGATGTCCCAACAGTTGCGCGAAACATCAGGTAGGCGACATTGGCCTGGCAGGGTCCATGTCTCCTGTCGGGGCCTCGCGGCGCTTCTCCTACCAACTTTTCCTAGGGGGAAGTCTGACGGGGAATTTCCGCCTGGGAAAGATGGTCCGGAAAGCAATCACAGAAGAGATGGTTGTTCCCACTGTAGATGCCCTTCTAGATATCGCCTTGGCACACCGCCACGCCGATGAATCATTTCAGGAGGTGATTTCACGACTCGGGACCGACAAGGTGATGGAGATTCTGGAGGAGAAAATTAAGCCCTTCGTTCCGGAGGCCTCTGAGGTCGTGGCCATGACCCCTGAATTGATGGAGATTTCATGATGATGAAAATGATTCAGGCCATTATCCGGCCCGAAAAAGAACGGGAGGTTATCTCAGCCCTTGAGAAGGCAGGGTTTTTCTCCTACACACGCCTTTCAGTCTCTGGGCGGGGGAGACAACGGGGGATACAGGTTGGGCCGGTTCGATACGAAGAGCTTTCAAAGGTCTGGTTGATGATTGTCGTCAACGAAAACGAGGTCGACCGCGTCGTAGACACCATCAAAATCGCCGCCCGTACCGGAAACCCGGGGGACGGTAAAATCTTTGTCTCCGCGCTTACCGAGGCGCGGTCGGTTCGGAAACAAACAGAAACTACTTAAATCGGATCTGAAAAGAACCATTTCCCGTCATTCCGGCGAAGGCCGAAATCCAATTTTTCTCAAGTTGGTACATCCCCTCTAGACTCCGGTTTCCACCGGAGTGCGATTTTTTACGAGACTGTCATTTTTTGGGAAACCGTCAAGTCGCCTGAAAGACAAGGCCAGAGGCCATAAGGGCGACCGAGGCGTACTCTTGTACGGTGAGGAACCCTTAGGCCGATAACATAGTATTTCAGGCGAATCGGCGGTTTCTTACCCTACAAAACCTGTAACAAGTCCGGACTGGTATCACACGATGTTGCAAGACGGCAGCCTATTTCCGTCGCCAGGATCTGATCCAAGACCTCTATCGGCGGGAGATCCAGAAAGACCTCCTCCCCCTCTACCTTGACCTGAAACACCCGAATTGCATACGCTTCGCCGTTCAGGGATTCTCCAGAAGCCAGCGAGAAGTTTTTCTTGTGTAGTGGACAGGCCACCTTGGGTGTCCCCTGGACGTCTCCAATGATGCCGCGTGACAAGACAAAGGCCTTCTTATGCGGACACATCTGCTGGCAAGCATACCATTTCCCCCGGCTTTCAAAATTGAAGACGGCAATCTGGACCTTTCCGACCTTGATCGTCGCTCCGCCGTTCGTTGGGAAGTCAGAGACGATTCCAACCTTCACCCACGCAGATTGATTTTCCTGTACCAAGTCGGCTTCGGGAAGCCTTTGCTGGAGTAACTTGAACTGTTCAAGCGAGACCGATTCACTTGGCCAATCTGCAGGCCGTTGCTGGCCGCGCTCCGAGATAATTTCGAGACTGGATTCCGTCTCGTCGGTATTTACAAACTGACGGAAGGCCTTCCGCCTTTCAGGATCGTTCACCACCTCCGTCCATTCACATTTGTAGGTATCGACCAAGTATTGCATCCGCTCGTCAAGTTCGGCACAGATGCCGAGTTTGTCTTCAATGATCACCTCTTTCAGGTGTTCAATACCGCCTTCCAACTTCTCGATCCAGACCGAGGTCCGGGTCAGTTTATCCGCCGTCATTATGTAGTAGATCAGAAAACGATCAATATAAGTCACGGTGGTCTCTTCGTCGATGTCGGTCGCAAAAAGATCTGCATGGCGTGGTTTGGCCCCGCCGTTGCCGCAAAGATAGAGATTGTAGCCATGTTCCGTCGCCACCAATCCAAAGTCTTTCCCCTGGGCCTCCGCGCACTCACGGACACAGCCTGAGACGGCACTCTTGAGTTTATGTGGCGCGCGAATTCCCTTGTAGCGATTTTCCAGTCGAACTGCGAAGCCGACGGAATCCTGCACCCCGTAACGGCACCAGGTAGTGCCGACACAGCTCTTGATCGTCCGAAGGGCCTTGCCATAGGCATGGCCGCTTTCAAAGCCGGCCGCAACCAGCTTTTCCCAGATATCCGGCAGGTCCTGTACCTGGGCGCCGAACAAATCTATTCGCTGTCCGCCGGTAATCTTGGTGTAGAGCCCATAAGCCTTGGCTGTTTCACCCAGGGCCACCAGTTTGTCTGGGGTAATCTCTCCAGCCGCGATACGCGGAATGACAGAGTACAGCCCGCCGCGCTGTGTATTGGCAAGAAAGCGATCATTGCTGTCCTGGAGTGTCTGATGATCGGGTTCCATGATATTTTCATTCCACATTCCTGCCAGAATGGACGTGATGGCCGGTTTACAGATTTCGCAACCGTCACCCGTTCCGGTGGCCGCAATAATCTCATAGAAGGTCTTAAGCTTCTTTGCCTTGATCAGGGCAAAGATTTCGGTGCGTGAATAAGCAAAGTGCTCACACAGGTGGTTCTTCACCGTCACCCCCGCCGCGCGCATCTCTGCGCGAAAAAGGTCGGTCACCAACGGCACACAGCCACCACATCCTGTTCCTGCTGTCGTCGCTTCCTTGACCTGTGCCATTGTCGTAAGCTCACCCTCACGAATTGCCGTACAAATGTTTCCCTTGGTCACGTTGTTGCAAGAACAGATCTGGGCCGAGTCGGGCATGGCCTCGACCCCACCCAGCACTGACGCGCCGCCTGACTTGCCCAGAATCAGTTCATGGGGTTTACAGGGGAGGGGGTCGTTACTTTTGACCATCATGGAGAGAAGACCATAATCACCGGCATCCCCGATCAGCATCCCGCCGATCAGACGGGTGCCGTCATGACTGAAGAGAAGTTTCTTATAGATCCCTCCGAAGGGGTCTTCCCAGGTAAGCGGTTTGGCCTCCTCTGGCCCGGCTTCATAACTTCCGAAGCTGGCAACATCCACACCCAAGAGCTTTAACTTGGCGGAAAGATCGGATCCGGTGAATGTCACATCGTCTCCGGTAAGATTGGCCGCCACCACGTCTGCCATCTCGTAGCCCGGCGCAACCAGGCCGTAAGTCACTTCGCGGTGCCGGACAACCTCGCCCATGGCATAAATGGAAGGGTCAGAGGTTTGAAGGTGATCGTTCACTACGATGCCGCCGGGCGTACCCACCTCAAGACCGCAATCCTGGGCAAGCTCATCCCGTGGGCAAATCCCGGCAGAAACAATAATCATGTCGACATCAAGCATCTCGCCATCTGTAAAGCGCATCGCTTCGACAACGCCGTTGCCGATAACTTCTTCCAGCATCTTGTTGAGATGAATAGAAACCCCGAGTTCTTCGATTTTTAGAACCAATATCCGAGACCCGGCATCATCAATATTTCTCGGCATGAGCCGGGGCGCGCATTCAACCACATGCGTTTCGAGACCCAAGTCATGGGCGGCCTTGGCCGCCTCCAGACCGAGCAGACCTCCTCCGAGGATCGCGGCCCGCTTGATCTTCGCTCCGTAAGCGATGATGCGCTCCAGGTCTTCAATGGTGCGATAGACAAAGACGCCATTTTTATTAATCCCTGACACCTTGGGCACAAAGGGGTAAGAACCCGTGGTAAGGGCCAATACATCATAGGCAATCTTGACCCCTTTGTCGGAATGGACAATACACGACTTCCGATCAATTTTATTAGCGCGATCACCGACATGCAATTCCACGCCGTGCTCGTCATACCATGCCCTCTTTGCCAACATGAGTTTTTCTGCATCGCGATGCGCAAAAAACGAGGTCAGGCCGACGCGATCATATGCGGCACGGGGTTCCTCGCAAAAGGTCGTGATCCTGCATTTTTTTCCGGTATCGAAGGCCACCAGTTTCTCACAAAACCGCTGCCCAACCATCCCGTTTCCGATCACGACGATATTCTTTCGCGTGTCCCTGTCCTTTAACCCTGTCCTCATTGTTCTCCCGATTTCCATTTATAAAAACAAAAAGTAACGACTCAGCATGCCTCGATTGGCTTCGCGAGGATTCGAGTACCACAGCAACACCGCCATGGAGGAAAAGAGAGGGGTGCTGAATCGTTACAACAAAAAAAGCGCCGTCCCGGCGAGAAGACCTTGAACCAGTCCTCTCCATGGGTATAACGGCGCCCTTGCCAGCGGTATAGACCACCTCGACTCGCGTGGATCTACACCCGCTTTTACACTCTTAGAGATATTAGCAAACTACATGCCAAAAGAATAGCCTTGAATATGCCTGTGTTTATCGGATCTACCTCGCATGGACCCGATAATTTTATCGGACAGGCAACAATTTTGTCATAAATACCCCTGAAAACGGCAATCTCAAAAAGCGCACTTCCCTTGACGAAAGTTTGTAAAAGATGATAAAAGGGGAGGGGATTTATGGCTAAAAATCAGCGCCGGAGTGGCGGAATCAGGTAGACGCAAGGGACTTAAAATCCCTCGCCCCGTAAGGAGCGTGCCGGTTCGATTCCGGCCTCCGGCACCAACTAAATCAAGATCTTATGACTTACTGGCAACCGCTCCTTTCCCCTGGAATGGAAGCACTGTAACCGTAGCTGTAACTGTTCTCTCCCGATTATGGGCTTCAACCTTCCTCGAAGCCTCCTTTAAATCCTCCGCAGATACGATATCGTAACAATGAAAGACCTCATCCGTTTTGTGACCGGAAATCCTTTTGGCCACACTTTGGGGGACGCCAGCCCGGATCATGTTTCTAACCGCACTTCTTCTCAGATCGTGAAATAGCATCCCTTTGAGTTCTGTCGCAAAGTTCAGATTGTTATCACCAGCGGTTTCATAGTAGCATTCGTGGCATCAAACAAACAATACTCTTGGAGCCCTCATGCTGAGTTTTAAAGGATGCCATTTTGAGAAAGACATCATCTTGTTATGGCAACCGATGGTACCTGTCTTATCCTCTGAGCTACCGTCACATCGAAGAAATGATGGAAGAACGTGGAGTCGATGTGGATCACTCCACTCCTTTCATTGAAAAAGAATTTAGAAAGAAGAAGAGACCCATTGGCCAGAGTTGGAGAATGGATGAGACCTATGTCTCCGTCAAAGGTGAATGGAAGTATTTATACCGTGCGGTCGATAAACAGGGCCGGACGATTGACTTTACCCTCCCTGCAAAGCGGGATCGGAAGGCAGTGCTGAGGTTCCTAAACAAGGCGTTAAAGTTCCAGAAGAAACCCTTCAGATTAACATCGACAAGAGCGGGGCCAATAAAGCAGGCATCAGAATATATAATCATGAAAACCGGAAACGGATAAAGATCTGACAGTGCAAATACCTGAATAATATTGTCGAGCAAGACCACCGCTTCATCAAAAAGAAAATACGACCCATGCTTGGATTCAAATCATTCCGAAGTGCCAAGATCACTCTGAGCGGTATTGAAGTAATTCATATGATTTACAAGGGACAGATGAAACAACGAGCCGGACAACACCAGACCTTCGCCCAACAATTTTATTCCTTGGCCGCATAGGCAATACCGTTTCAAGAACTTTTATATCTCTCGACAATATTTGCGACAGAACCCATAAAACTCGCTCTGTTTTTGACCGGTATGATATCGTGGACGAAACGGATCTTTCAAATACGGCGATTTTACTACAGAAGGGAATAAGGAATTCAGCGAGGATTCAAGAAGAGATTCACCTCAGTTTGCCCGAATGAGCACAATCGCGGCGATTCTCTCACTTATGGTTCTCTAACCTATTGATTTTTGGTGCCCCCGGGGTGATTCGAACACCCGACACACGATTTAGGAAAGCAGTAAACGCTCCCTAATCCAACCTACCCTAACCAACAAAAACCAACTCCAGCAAAGAGTTACGAAAAAAGCCTTAATTGGCTGGAGTAGGCTGGAATAGGCCTGAGGGTGATTGAGTTGAGCCCAAAATGAGCACATTTACTAAAAAGCAAAGTTATATGTGGCGAGTATCATGTAAATATCTCACTGAAAATCGATTTAAGTAATTCGACTTCTTGTTTTATTTTATTCTTGCTTGGACATCGGGTGAGACATCGGTGAGCTTCTTATAATTGTATTCCATATCCCGGCATATTTTTTCATTTGATCCGACACACCTAAGCCTTCGGCTTGAATTCGTTACAGGGGGAAGCCACGGTGTGCTTCGTTGGCATATCTTTATAATACACTTTGATCCCAAGGGGACCACCACATTCGCACCTCAGTCCTTGATTGGTCATTCCTTTTTTATCTGACATATCGTATCTCCATTACCTCTCTACTACTTCCCTAAGATTTCATTCGGGATTAAAAAAGAACAGGGCAAAGAGTCTCCGATTTCTTCAAGATTAGTTCCCCGCCATGAGGCCTGACCGGGACAGGCGCCGTCAACTTTGCGTTCAAATAATGGGCTATATTGACATATTTTCTCTCTAATCTGTTCCAATGGAGAAGAGGTACGGTTCGACTCTAAGCCTCCCACAAGCACATTTTATCACTGCAGAAAATTTATTGTCGAGGAGATCTGTCCCATTTACGGTTACTAGACTGTGCTGACAACGACAATTCACATCGTTGTCTTTGACGTGTTGTTCGATCTTATTTTGACAGAGCCTCTTTGTCTTCGTTTGAATCGATACATCTAAGAACAGGTAATCTATGTGCATTGATTTCCTCTAAAAGAATGGCTCGTCTCAGCTTATCGCCAAATACGGAATTGTCCTTGACCCCGTTGTAGGTCGCTTAACGTCATGATGAAGGTTCAACGAAATCCCCCGGATTCTGCAACTCAGCCACTTTCGGGTTCAAGATTGAAAACTCTTTCATGATCCGATTCGTCATGGAAATAAAATTAAGGATCTCTTTCTTCGTCCCACTTTTTAGTCTCTTTGCCTTGCAATGTGTGCAGAGCATGGCAAGGCCTCCTTGAGCCTGCTCGACTTCAAATACAGTCCAACAGGAGCAGTCATTACAATGACATGTCAATAATTGCTTGCCCATATCCACAAAACCCTCCTAAGCTAACGAGAACGGGAAAGTGACATCACGCAGATTCTTGCGGGAACACGTTACTGTCGCATCGAATTTTACTTCGCCCGGGTCCGATAAGATGATCGCTACTCTGAGGTCACCGCAGAAACACCTTAAGCCACGATTTCTTATCTTCTGTTCTATGATTTCCTTACAGAGGTCCATTGCTTCGTCTCCCAAGGTACCATCTAAAAAGTGGTAGTTATTTGTCATAAATTACTCGATAGGGACCGTCCCCTGTATCTCCCTAAATTTGTCAGACTCGCGGCAGCTGCATCATCCCATCATTTTTTGGATATAGGAGTCAATTGATTCTTTTATTTTTACCCGGGCTTCGAGGGAAACGTTGCTGAACCACCTGTAGTCATCTTCCACTCTTTAGCCTTTTTATCTCCTCCAAGATCTCTTCCCTCTCCGAAATCTCCTCCATATCCGAAAGGCTGATTATCGCCTCACTGAGTATTTTCAGGTTAAGGTCTCTAATTCCTGGTGGTCTCCTGTTCTACCTGGACCTTCTCTCTTTCCCGCACCGTGTGCTGGGTACATTGGGGTCCATAAATTTTCTACGGCCTATCGCTGACCTTAATTGTTCTCCAGGACGACGCTCTTCGAGTCCACGAACATTTACCTCCGTCTCTGGTATTTCCCCCTCTAAAACTCCCCATTGGTCAGCAGTGCCACATTTACATCGCAATTCAGCCTTGAAACGCGTATCAAGCGCATAAGTATGTATCCTTATCGAAAGCGACTCGCAATCACACCGAACTAAATTATGCTCGGTGATATGGCCTATTTCCTTTTTTACTCTATCTTTCACTTCTGGCGAGATGAAAGGGGGCCACTTATATCTATTTTCCATTATTAAACCTTTTTATTTTTACCCGAACAATGGACCTACAGGGCGTGAGAAATCATCTCTTTACCGTCTTCCTAACCCAAAGAGAAATGAAATGTCACAGACTTGAGGTCACCGCATCCACATCTAACCATCGCACCAAACCGTATCCCAAAACTATCCTTGAAATTGACGATTACTCTGAGGTCATCGCAGGAGCAGTTTATAGCCTGGCCTTTTATCAATTTCTCGATATGTTCTTTACAATGGTTCCTTGTCTCAGGGTTCAATGTGTCATCTAAAAAATGGTATTTATTTGCCATCATTTTTACTCTATAGGGATCATGCCTTCAATAATCCCAAAGTCGTTCGTATCGCCGCATTTACATGTGATCCGAGCAGTATAATAAATCTCCTGCCGGTCTGTTTCCACGGAAATGGTTAAAGGGCCACAGCTGCATTGCACCTTCCCTTTTTGGATATAGGATTCGATTTCATCGCTTACTTTTTCCAGAGTTGTGGGGGAAATATTTCCAAGCCATCTGTGGTCATCTTCCATCCCTTTATCCCTTCCAGGATCAAGATTTTAGCCCTATTTTCCCCGAACAGCGGACCTACAGGGCGTGAGGAATCAACTCTTCGCCATCTTCCTGAGCAAAAGAGAAATGGAACGTCACGGGTTCGAATCTGCCACATCCATACCGTCTCCTTGCGGCAATCCTGCCTTCAATTTTATCTTTAAGGGTATTGCAAGGGGCCCTCATCCCCTAGGTTGTGCATTCGGAACAAAACCAAGAATTTATTTATTCAACAGAAATTACCTTGATATTAAAGGTCAATTCCTTTCCTGCGAGTCGATGGTTAAAGTCAACCAAAACCGTATTCTCTCTAACTTCTGAAATGATAACTTGGATGCTTGTACCATTAGGATTCTGGCCACTCAATATGGAGTTATTGTCAAATCTGGTGTATGAGATCTTCATTAAGCGGCGACCTGATCTGATTTATTGATCTCAATCCCATCTTTAAATGGAACTCCTTCG
>DUAG01000061.1 GCA_012960925.1 Candidatus Manganitrophaceae bacterium | reverse complement strand
CGGTTATCAGATAAGACAATTAATCACCCTTGGTAACTAATTGTCAAGTTATTTCTTCTTTTTCTTTTTCTTCGGTTTAGGGGTGGAGTTAAGTAGTTCTGCGGTTCTTTCTTTATAGTCCCCTGAACCTCGCAGTAGTTTTTCTATTTTACTTCTTTCGGACATGCTCTTCTCGATTAGATTGTTCAAACTCATCTCATTAGCCAAATCTCCGGCTCTAGTCTTCTCCAATAGGCTATTGATTCTGGCTTCTTTAAGCATTCTGCCCATTACCATGTCGCCAAGGAAAGTTTCCTCCCGAGCGGAATGGTCAGCGTATCCAGCGGTCGGATGGGTTATAGGGTATAATTTTTTCTGCTCTTCCCTGTGCCCTTGGGAATCCGAGAGCAAGTCATTAATCCTAACTTGCTTTAGCGTAGGAAGAGCCTCCCCAGGGTTGATGGGGGTGTAGAGTGACCTTCGTTTAGTCTCAGCGGCAGTGGCTAGGCCGAGTTCAGCAGTTCTTCCTCCTGGATTACGGTGGGCACCCATCGCCTGTTCAATAACTTTGGCTCTATCATCGGGCTTGCTTCCGGAAGGTCGGGGACCACTTAAGTGCTTCATGCCGGGAGTATATAGATTCCCCTGCCCACCTTTCGTCTTCGGTGTCGTCTTGGAGGTAGGGGGTGCCTTAGTATCCGGAGGAGGTACATACCCAGGAAGCGGCTCCGGGTAGTAGTCCCTCTGCTCAACAGCAGGGGGTGCCTTCTTGGAAGTAGAATGCGGAATTGAGGTTAAATTCGGAGACAAGTAAATCGGAGGCTTTCGATTATATACGCTATAATCTGCCATGTATCCTGGTTGATTACCTGTCGCCCCTATCCACACAGTGGCGGAGTGTATACCTGGACCCACTCCCCATCCAGGCAAAGGGGATGCCCCCTCAAATTCCGACTTGCCGTGGTGGGCGATTACTGGAGGTGGCCCGTACTTGGCCTCATACTCCTGCTGGGTTTTCGGATGACGATGTTGCTTCTTCTTCTTAGCCATTAACTTCCCCTAACCCACGAACTATCGGGCTGTAACCTTGGATCGGACATGCCATTGAAGCCATCTTCTGACAGTTGCTTCTGGATGGTCATGAACTCAGAATAATGCTCGTCGTAGTCTGGGTGACGACTATTGTAGATCGCTCCCAGTTTCGCCAACTTCCTCGCCCTAGCAGCCAGAGAGGAATGGTCTGTTCCAAAATCGCTACCTCCAACGCTGTTCGGAACCGCTCCATCTGCCATGTTCATTCCCATCTTAACCATGAAGTCCATTACTTCAGGATGGTGACCCATCCCAGTTACATTAAAAACCCTATCAAGTTCAGGGTTGTCCTTTATCACCTTAGCATAGGCTCGCTCTGCAAGGGCAGACTTTGTTTCGAATTGATTACCGTACTTCTCCCTTGCGGCTTCTTGCCATGCCTTGACTGACTTGGCTTGCTCCGTATCGAGATTGGACTTGCGGTCCTTCTCAAGTTCAAGGATTGGAGCAATAACCTCTTGCCACTGATCTACCGACACCCCTTTGAGGAAGGCGTTCTTCCTAGCCGTTGAAAGAGTGCCACTCAGTTCCTCGTTTGTGCCTTCTGGGACAGGGTATCCATCATGAGATTCAGGGGCACCAAGTCCCCTATAGAAAGAACTCCACTCTTCTGGGGAAGACGATTCGCTCGGAACCCTACTGCCCTCACCCATCTTCTTGCTCAGACTGTGGTACGACATAGCCAAATCCTCCACTGAGGAAAACTTGCCAACCAAGGCATCTCGACCCTCCAGGTCTGCTGGTAGGGATTCATCCAAACTACTCATTCGTAACATCCTCTCTGACTCGCTTGCCCTGTCGGACCAAGGCTTCAATCTTAAAATAGGCTGCTCTAGATCCCTGCCTTTTAGCAAAAGCAATCGGATCTATATGATGCCGTTCCACACGGCCAGCCGCCTCTAGGTCTTTATTCAGGATCTCTTCCGGCTCAAGAGTCTCTTCTGCATGGAGTACCTTCTTCAAGTAGTCCAATACTCTTTGACCCTTTTCGGTCTTGAAGATCTCTTCAGTCTCAACCAAGAAAATCCTTTCTTCCTTACTGAGCATCGACACTCTTTCCTTGTTGCGGTGCCCTTTGTTTCGGTGGACCCTGCTGCGGTGGACCCTGCTG
>DUAG01000060.1:553-13313 GCA_012960925.1 Candidatus Manganitrophaceae bacterium | reverse complement strand
AAGGATCGATCTTCCATCCCTCCGACTTCGCTACGCTCCGTCTCCGGAATGGAAGATGAAAACCTGCCGGAAAACTAGACTTCAATGAAATCTTGACCGTAATACCAGATGCAACTAAATCTAACCCAAGTGCTGCAGTATTCGACTGCCCCCCGCTGCACTCTTCGACTGGCGTTTATACATCGAAGTTGGAAATCCCAAGCAGTCTGTGGAGGATACCGCTGTCCCGGATATAGAAACGTGGTGATTTGATAAGGCGTTTTTTGACATTGGCGTGCCAGGGTTCAAGACGATTCACCAGAAGCAGATCTATCAGAATATCGAGGTAGTGACGGACTGTTTTTCCATCAATTTCCAGATTGCCTGCCAGTTTCGAAAAATTGACAGTCTCGCCCTGAAGATGCGCCAACATTGTCCAGAGTCTTCGAAGTCTGACGGCGGGAACTCTGAATCCCAGTTGAGGAATATCCCGCTCCAGATAGGTGCGGATCAGATTTTCGAGCCAGTCCATACTGAACGCATCCGTTTCCGAAAAATAACTGTCGGGAAAACCTCCACGCAGCCAGAGCTTTCGGATGTCTGCCGACTGCTGCGCGGGAACTTCCAGTAAATTTAAGCCGGTCATCTCGATATAGCTGATACGACCCGCAAGACTTTCCGATGATTGCCGCAGTAAATCCATGGAGGCTGACCCCAGAAACAGGAATTGTTCACCTTTGCGCCCTGATCGACGGTTTTTATCAATCAGACCTCGCAGAACCATAAACAGATCAGGGGCACGCTGGATTTCATCCAGAATGACGAGTTTGTTGCTGTGCTGAGAAAGGAATGTTGTCGGATCATTGAGCTTTACCAGATCTTCCGGCGCTTCGAGATCCAGGTGGATGGATGGACGATTTTGAGCAATGGCTTGTGAAAGAGTGGTTTTCCCGACTTGCCGTGCCCCCAGAGGGCTACAGCAGGCATACGCTGCACCGTTTGTTCAAGTCGGGTTGTAATCCACCGCCTTATCATACATTGCATTTTCGTGTAACAACCCCGTAAATACAATGTTAAAACAAAAAAATAATGTTGCTCGACTCCAGCTTTCCGGAAAACCAACCAGGTAGGTGGAAGCGATATTTTCGAACAAGCTTACCGCGAATCTGATGCCCGATCAGAATCCTGAGTATGAACATACCTGAAGCTGGGGGCGTCGACCCCGGATCATGAAAGAACACATTGTTAATAACCACATCCGGCCTCAGCGCGGCCGGCTTCAGGGGGATCAGAGATCCTTAACCGAATGGAAGTGCAGCGGGCCCTACCGGTATCAGTGTTTCGGCGCGCTGGGACAGCGGGCCCTACCTTTCATGCTGATCAAGGGACTCCAGCAGTTGTTTCAGCCATTCTTTCTGGGCATCGAAAAGGTGTTTTTCGTCCACCTGTGCCGCCGACCCGGCTGCCGCAGTGTAATTCCCCAGATTGAACATCAGATCGGCTCTGACGTAATGAAAATTTGAGACCATGGCCGAGGCGATGATTCGCTCGGAATCCATTGTTTGAAAGATTTCTTCTGCCTCATCCAGTCGTTGGTTCTGGAGCAGAGCGGAAGCATGATTGATCTTAAAGGCATAGGACTCGGGAGCGGCGTTCAACAGGGTCCAAGTCAAGCTGATGGCTTCTTCGGGCCTCTGTCGAGTGATCAAAAGCGCTGCGGCATAGTTATTGACCAGATCCTTTCGTTCCGAATTAAGCTGGTAAGCTTCCT
The DNA here is from genome assembly GCA_012960925.1 of Candidatus Manganitrophaceae bacterium. Lineage (NCBI taxonomy): Bacteria > Pseudomonadati > Nitrospirota > Nitrospiria > Candidatus Troglogloeales > Candidatus Manganitrophaceae > Candidatus Manganitrophaceae bacterium. The sequence continues at coordinate 11,563 of DUAG01000060.1, read as the reverse complement.
TTGTAGCTTTCAGGAAGAATTCTGAATCCTTGTTCCCGGCAGAGGCTGAAATCAATTCAATCCAGTAATTGAGGGTTTTGGGGGTGTCCGATTCCGTATCGAGCAACAGGGCCTGTGACATTTCGGTGTATCCGATCGAGTTCAAGCCATGGGCAATCTTCATGAGAAGGTTGAAATCCTTGAATTTAAGCTGATCCAATTCCTCGATCGAGCGCGAGGCGGCCACCGGTTTATCAAGTTTGTAGTTCGCCAAGCCCTGGAGAAAATGAGAGTAAGCAATCAGTTCCGCGCTATCCGGGACATCCCCCCGTCCCTGAAGCGCCAATCCGTACAGGCTCTCCCATTCTTCTGACTCGATAAAAATATCCGCGAAGAGGATCCAAATATTCGAATTGAACGAAAACTTTGAATTATACTCTTCAATCAGTTCGATCGATTCCTCCGTCGCCTTCAAAGCGTGAAATGCTCTCACCAAAGACAAGGTCTCCATCGAAGAAGAGGGATCCCGGTTGTATTCCTTTGCCAAGCGGATTCCCTCCGCGTTTCTTCCGAGGGCACCCAGCAACATCCAATAGCCGGCATGAGGCAGGATAAAACCCTCCTGAATCAGATCGAGCTGTTGAAGCGAGTCATCATAGAGATCCGGATCCTTTCTGTAATCGGCGACTCTCAACAGAAGCTGATTGGCGCTCAGCCACAACTCGGAAATATTCTGGTTTTTTTTCAATAGACTCTGAGATTCCATTTTTTCCAGAGAAGAGCCCCAGATCATCAAATAAGCGGCACGATACATCTCCAATTCGCTGTCTTCGGAGATTTCGGTTTTTTTTTCCAACCGCTTCCATTGCTCATCAAATTTCTGAATTTTACCTGTTTCAAACAAAGCCTTGAGGTAGGATTTCTGAAGGTCGAACGATTGCTCATCCGGTTCGAGGGATTCGGTATAGTTCAGAAGAAAGCTGTGGTTGGGATAGTCCTGGTAAAAATCATTAACCAAGCCGGAATAAGTTGAATTCGTGTTTGTAAGCTGGAAAAGCCAGTTGAAAAAACGCAACTCCACAGCGTAGTCACGCTTCGAGGCCTCCCGCTTCATTCCTGTCCGGATGGTGCCTTCAACCAGTTCGGGGTTTGCCAGATTGTTAAACATGGCTGAACGCCATCCATGATAGGATTTCTCCCAGTTCTCAGCCTTCTCTTCCAAAACAGCATTTCGTTTCAGTGACCATGCCTGCGCAAGATCCAGAAGGCTTACTTCAACGATGGGGCTGAATCCTTCCGGAGAAACCGTCCATATCTTCGTGAGGCTGATAAGGGGAAGAATTATAATCAGAGGAGAGATCATAAGAGCTATTCGAAAACCGACGTCATTTAAAGCGACGGTGACCAGTCTGCTCAACATCGAAGCATCCGCGAATTTTTCGGCAAACTTCCGCTTTTTTTCTTCTAATTTATCTGTCCACTTCATGATCGATTTCAATAGATCCGAAAAGAAGGATCAGCCTTTGCTGCTGAATTCACCCATCATCCCTGATTTTTATTATGTTGTAGACTCGGAGAGGGGAGCATAGCGAATTTATTTTTTAGCGGTCGGAGAATGATTTACAAAATAAACGATGGGTCGAATGCGAGCTCAGAATCAGAAGGCAAAACGATAAGGGATGCGAGCCCAGAAGATGAAATGATGGGTAATCGACCATGCCTACAAATGTTGGCTACAAAACCGTGAGTTCTCCATTTTTCAGCATCTCGGCCACCTTGGCGAATACCAGCATTTTTCGGATTGAAGGGGTATCGAACATGCAGCCATCCAGTGCGATTTCTCTGATTTCTGATTGTTTCTGTTTCGGAAGGGTTTCGTAGAATTCCTCAGCAGTCCGCATTTCAGCTTCAGCAGCCTCCTGACGGGATTTATCCTCTTGTTCCTCCCGTTGGGCAACCCGAACCCTCTCCCTCGCGCCGGCGGCTTTCTGAGCCTCCCCATCCGCCTTCTCCTTTTCGTTCTTGAATCCATCCGGCTTGGTGAAGGTGGTATCGGTGATAGAGCTTACCAGATAGGCTGGAATCGATTTGATGCCTCCTGTGTCCTTTTTCACTATCCGGTAGTCGAGCCATTCCAGTCGCTCTTTCACCTGATCATCTCCGAATTGAGCGAGTAATTTACGTGCCTGAGTGCGCCCCACGCCGTGAAAGACGAGCTTTGATTCGAGTTCCGATTCCTCTTCCTCGATCTCAATGTTCACTGGGTCTCGAGGTGTCTTTGAAAATTTCTGGAAGTGGATGTTCCACTTACCCCTGGCAATCATTGTAAATCGATCTTCGACGGGACAGGGCATGATGATTTGAGCGGCCTCCAATTGCTCGATTTCCGGTTTAAGTTGCCGCTTGAGCTGTGCCATATCCTTGTAGGCCGTGCGGCTGAGTCCGATTTTGTTGTAAGCAAAATGTGAGAGGTCGAATTTCCAATGCGTTCTCTGGAAGAACCTCTTGTCCAGGAAACAGTAGATGCGTCTTGCTGTTGGGGAATGGAGTTTTCTGTAAGTTTCCAAGTCCAGGGATTTTAGGTTGCCCTGTTTGGAACTTTCGAAAATCTTCTCATTCCAAGTCACCGTCGAGGGCTCGCCGTTTTTGCCCCAGGTTACATTGTCCACCAAGTGGAATCCGCCACTTTCCCATGTGCCTTCGCCTTTGTCCCTCCAGGTATTATCGTAGTAAAACGAGACTCCGAGCCACCGGTTTATCGATTCCTTTATGCGATCGTAATAGTATTCCTGGTTTGACCAACCGAGCACCGCAATGATCTGGTGGCGGTTGAAAGTGACCACTCGTTCCATGAATCCCTGTATCCGACTCAGATTCAAGAGGCCAAGAATCACTTCATCGTCAAAGGAAGTCGGAAGTCCGTATTCGTCCGAGCCCGTGATGACGAGTTTCCTTGGAACGAGCTCTCCGGTTTTTGCGTCGGTGATTTCGTCCTCGTAGGTGATAGTCTTGATGTCTGAATTGAGACGGTTGGCAAGCGCGGCAATGGGGAATTCAGCAATGTTGAGTTCATCCTTTCCTTCGGTGAAAGCAACGAAACCAGGGAACAGCTTCAGCTGTTCTTCCACCGTCTCTTTCTTTTCGCTTACTTTTTCTTTTACCATTTTTAAACTCCCTCAAAATCACAACAACACAGGCTGAGACTGTTGTTGTTTATTGTTTAAAGTACAAGTTTATAGTTTAGGGCTCCGAAACCACATTATTAGCAACGAGTTACAAAGACATTCCTGAGTAGATTATCGTATGACCCTGAGTAAATTATCGTATTAGAACTAGTGATTTTACACCCATACGCATTCCTATCAGGAAACTCAGCCTGCTTTCGTTCATTCAGCATGGAGTTTTAGAACCTCGGAAAGTGTGACACTCAAGCCATCACCCGATGAGGATTGTCGCCATTCGTGCACGAACCGCACATAAATCTGTTGGGACGATACTCGGCCATATGCTCAAAGAAGCTGATCGGATGGGGTCGAGCTAGACGGCAGCTGATTTATTTCTAGCGAGTTCTTGCTTACGGATTTCATATTCATTGTGCTTTTCCGCTTTCTTTTTCTGTCTTTTGGATTGCTCCTGTTCACGTCTCCGCCTTGAAGTCTCTCGTTCTCAATTTTAGGATTACTGCTGACTTGTGACGCGCTACACGATACAATGGAAATAATAAAGTGAAAAATGATCAACAGTTTTCGGCATCGCGGTTTGAAGCGTCTTTATGAACAAGGAGACAGAAGCAAATTGCCACCGGCCCAGGTTAATCGAATTGAGGAGATTATTTTCCAACTCGATGTGTCGAAAGAAGCTCAGCACATGAATCTTCCCGGGTATCGATTGCATAAACTCACGGGAGCACTGAAAGGGTTCTGGAGCGTTAAAGTGTCCGGAAATTTCCGGGTCATATTTCGTTTTGAGAACGGAAACGCCTACGAAGTCGATCTACTGGACTACCATTAGGAAAAGGAGAATAAAATAATGCCGATGAAGAATCCACCCCACCCCGGACGCTCCATTAAACATGCTTGTTTGGAGCCGTTGAACTTGACGGTAACCGAAGCTGCGAAGGTTTTAGGAGTTGGCCGTCCAGCTTTAAGTGCAGTAATCAACGGTAAGGCAGGAATATCACCGGAGATGGCAATTCGTCTTGAGCAAGCATTCGGAAGCACAGCCGATACGTGGCTTGCAATGCAGACTGCATATGATCTGGCCCAAGCCCGTTTGAATTCAGGATCTATCAGGATAAAGCGGTTGGAACTGGCGTAAAATGCGATCGAATTCCCCCCTGCTCTCCTTTGGTTTTGAAAAGATTGGAAGGCCGGGAAAACTCCTCGTTTGGAAGAGCAGAACAAAGGCTGTGGCCTGACCCATGACTTTGTGCTGTTCTCTTTATTCAGACGTCTGAACGCCTTCATGCAGGCTACGATCAGGGTCTATTGGGGAAGGACAGGGTAATCCCGGTATGTTTCGTTTCACGGTATGGATGTAAACACCGCCCGAAAACTGCGAAGGGTGTATCAACCCTTGGAGGGAAGTCAGCGGGACTCTTCCCTATGGGCTACATAATAAGACCGCAAAATGGCGTTAATACGGCTATGGTATCCTTTGCCCTGACTTTTCAACCACGCCAAAACGTCTGCATCCAAGCGAACGGTTAACTGTTTTTTCCCGGACGGCATTACCAGTTCAGCCTTCTTCCAGAAGTCTTCGTCCAGCTTGGGAATGTCGCTGTAGTCGATGTCCTTATCGCGAATAGAGTTTAACTGCCCCAATCTTTCTTTTGATATGGACAGCTCTTTAAGTGATTTTCGAACAGTAGACATTATATTTCTTCCTTTCTATACGGTTAGCCAAACGTGCTGAAATAATACGGATTCGGCCATCCCTCGTGGTGTGGATAACTGTCACCACAACCTTTTCGACCAACTTCCCAATGCTAATCGTCCGGATTTCTCCATAGTCTTTGCGATCATCGATTCTCGTAAACGTCGGTCCTTCAAAAATCAATGCCGCTTCATCGAAGGTAATCCCGTGCTTCTCTCTGTTGGCTAGATTCTTCTTTTCATTCCATTCAAATTCCAACGTTTGTAGCCTTTTCGCTTAATTTTAAGTATCTACATAATGTAACTACATTAAATGTAGTTGTCTAGAATTTAAATTCGAAGAGTTTTGAGTTATCAACTCGTATCAGAGGCCACATATCAATCGGAGTTTGCATTCACTGAATCATGGATATTTTCGGCCCCGGATAGTCACTGTATTACCGCCTCTCACGGTGGGGTGGATCTTCGAGAAATCGATGTTTTCTCAAGTCGGATTTTGTTTGGAAAACTCAGAGGAATTCAGGTCCATTCAGAGCCTTTAAAAAAACGCATTAAGGGTATAGACAACTAATTCAATTGTTTGGACAACTAATGAAGTTTGGATTGTGAATAACTTTGATTTGGGTTTGGACAACTAATTCAATTGTTTGGACAACTAATTCAAAAGGCCGAAATTGTTTGGACAACTAATTCAATTGTTTGGACAACTAATTCAAAAACAAGTCGAAAAAACATTGTAAGTAGTTTGTGTTGAACATGTTGCACTATTCACAAAAATGCTCCCATTTATTTCCCTTTAATGTTTCCCTTTATTTCTCATTACACGGCCTCCGTCCTAAATGCTTTCAAGAAGGAAATAATATCAAAATTATCGGCCTCCGGCCGCCTCCATAATCCGGTGCGACAAGCGGTGATTTGGAGACTTGGATGAGCGCGTATTTTCCAAGGCATCCGACTTGGCTTCTGCGAGCAGATTATGAAATTTCGTTTCTCCAAGAAGTGCCCTTGCCATCTCCAGAAATTTCTCCATTTCAGACACATTGATTTTTCCCATTTCCAGAAGCTCAATTTCGTAGCTGTCCAGTGGCTGGGTTTTCTGAAGTCGCCTATCGATTTCCTTCTGGGTAATTCCCTTATCCAGGAACATCTGGATGAGCTTTGAATTTGTTCCGGGCGACAGAGATTTTTTTTCTGAGACTTTAATCCATGCTTGAAGCTTGTAATCTTTCTTATCGGTTGTTTCGACCATGTTCACATGAAAGGTTCCAAGGAGGGTCTCTGTGCCATCAAGTTGAGAAAGGATGGATGTTCGGTTCTGAGTCACCAGAAGTTTTCTGTGTGCTTTGTATTTCGGGACAGGGTGACTCACCTGATTCAAGAGCTTGGTTACAGTGATTTCAAAAGGGTTATTTTTACTGTGATGATGAGCCCGGCTGGGAATGTAGAGATAAATGGCCTGGGCTAGTGGACTTCGGATGGAGGTCAGAACTTCCAGCTTGATGTACTGAAGCTCCTTCATGTTATTGAGCAATCCGAAAAACTCGGGAGCAATTGAAACACCGTGGAACCACATTTCGGTTTGGTCGGAGGTGGCCAATTGAGAGTCCTTTCTTCTGATGGGACGCTTCTCGATGTCGATCCGCTCCAGGATCCGGTAAACGTGAGAAATCTGAGTGGTCAAATCACGGATTTGAAAATAAGTATCCATCAAGTCGCCCAGGAGGTCGCCAATAGCTCTGCTGTATCGTCCGCCATTACTGCCGGCGTACCTTTTGCAAAGTTCGTTGAAAGAAAAATGAAATTCCGATGTCTCGGAGAAAATGTCCCGAAAGCTCAAAATGGCAAAGCAGAGGCGGGCATGTCTCACATCAAGTGCCGGCGGTTTCCTGGATTGATGAATCGGATGAAATCCGCCAATGGTGTATTCGCGATCACCGACCACTACCTGGCGAGAACCGGATTGCCTGCTCGCCGCAAAAATTGGACCAATTAGAAAATCCTTCGGGACAAGAGCTCTGATCTCTGTCTTGGTTTTTTTCTCCAACTTTGTTTGCTTCATGGTGTCCCTCATTTCCAAATGTCGTGGACGCTTTTAAACGATTCCGGATGTTGCTTGCAGATATCGAAGCTCTTTTTCAGCAAATCGACCAGCTTCACGTCGTTATCGAGAGCGAACTGCTTGTATGCTTTCACGAACTTCGGATCGACTTTGAAGTTCATCGGCCTGAGTTTGATTTCCAGAGTCGATTCATCGACCTTTGCGGATGTTGTTTTTCTGGTTCTTAAATTTCGTCTGCCAGTCATGAGTTCTGGTTTGCTTTTAAACGGCCATATTTGATTTTCGAATCAGACAAATTGGGGGGTATTGAAAATTCTATATATCTCAAAAAGGAAGAGACCGCAATAAATTGAATTAACGAATTACTTAATCTAGCAAATCGGGCAAACCAATTTTCTCCAGATCAAACTTCGGGTCCTTTTTGTTTTGAAGCCGCTTGAATTTTCTACGTGAGCTTGAAAAGCGAGTGGACTATTATTAAAGAGTTACATAACGTCCCTTATGCTGCTTAAATATATTGCCATTCAATATTTTGACGACTAGGGTCGCATCCCATGAAGACCGTTGGATGCTCTGAAGCAAAGGCTCATTTCTCGGAACGCACCAAACGTGGGCGTCCGGTGGCGAAGTTAAGTCCTGTCTCAAAAAACGACCTGAAGAGCATTTCAGAGGTCTTCACTGAGATTGATAAACTCAGGAAAGGAGCAGTTCTCGGGGACGATCTCAGCATCCGCGAACTCATTGAAGACGGAAGGCATCAGTAGCAATTCTGGATCGAAAGCTGAAATCAACTGCTGAAAACCTCGCGGGTGCAATTTTCGGATCAGCTTAAGAACTCTGATAAGTCCTGTGGACGAAGAAAACGGCATTACAGCGCATTTAAACACTCAGACGCCCCGGAGGTTAGGTCAGATGCCTCAAATCGTTTCTGAGGCCGGTTCTGTGGCTCAGAAGCGGTTCCTGGAATTCTTTGCCGTCACCATCCGGAACCGAAATACCCGAATCGCCTATGCTCAGGCGATTGCCCAGTTCTTCGAGTGGTGCGAATTCAAGGGAATCACCGCACTGAATCAGATCGAGCCGATCGTCGTCGCGGCCTACATCGAGCAACATCCAAGGTCAGACCCCACGATCAAACAGCATCTGGCCGCTCTAAGGATGTTTTTCGACTGGCTGGTCATCGGCCAGGTCATTCCCGTGAATCCAGCCACTTCGGTCCGTGGACCGACACATATCGTCAAACGTGGAAAAACTCCGGTTCTCTCAGCAGAAGACGCCCGTCGCCTCCTGGACAGCATCGATCTCTCCAACGTCATCGGGCTCAGAGACCGGGCCCTGATCGGAATCATGGTCTACAGTTTCGCCCGGGTCGGTGCCGTGGTGAAAATGCGGGGTCGGGATTATTATCCCAACGGAAAGCGCTGGTGGATACGTCTGCATGAGAAAGGAGGCAAATTTCACGAGGTACCCGCCCACCACAATGCAGAAGTCTACCTGGACGCTTATCTCGAAGTTGCCGGAATCAAAAATGACAAGGACGGTCCCCTCTTTCGAACTTCCCGGGGGAAAACCCGAAAGCTAACCGAATCCCATATGCATCGGGTCGATGTCTACCGCATGATCAAGCGTCGGGCCAAAGCGGCCGGTATTTCGGAAGCCACCTGCTGCCACACCTTCCGGGCCACCGGGATCACCGTCTACATGGAAAACGGAGGCACCCTGGAGAACGCTCAGGCCATCGCTGCTCACGAATCTCCCAGAACCACAAAGCTTTACGACCGGTCAGGAGATCAAATCACCCTGGATGAAATAGAGAGAATCGTGATCTGATCCGTACAAAGAAAAAGCCACGGTTTTCACCATGGCTTTCTTTTGAAATTATCTAAAAATACTTCTTCAGGCAGCGCTCTGTGCACGGAAGCGTCGGAACGCGGCAAATCCCAGCATTCCCAATCCCATCATCGCCGCGTAGGCAGACGGTTCAGGCACCGCCGTAATCGTTAAAGAAGTGGCTGAATTAACATTCCCATTATCTAATCCAATGGCGGCTGAATCAGCCAATAGAAGCTTCCAAGTGCCATTGATATTTTCTGAACTCAAGCTATTAAAACCGCTAAAGAGAGAACTGGGGGCATAACTCCCGTCGTAAGTTGCATTGTTTGCCGGCAACTCGATTCCATTATCAAGAAACTTGGCGGTCTCAGTAAAATTAACTGTTGTTTGATTGTTGCCGGTAAGAGTAGCAAACACCGCCACACTGGTGCCATTGGGAGATTGCAGACTGGCTGACAAGTTGGAAGGTCCACTCCCCTGTGAATTTGTATCTGTATAACTCATAGTCAGATTCAACTCCATTGAGGCAATTCCGGAGATTCCCTTTCCCGAAAAATCAAAGGTGAACTCCGGTATACTGGCATCGTTAAAATTTTTGCCCACCTCGTCCCCGCCCACCGCAACCGTGACTTGCGCATTCGTCGCTATAGTTCCTCCTAGGACGAGGGCGGCTATCAAAAGTGCCTTTTGGGTCTTGTTAATACCGATTCCCATTTTATGTTTATGTTTACTGACACTATTCAGCTCTGTATAGCAGTCAAGAATTTAACACTGCCCGGACTATTCTCCTTCCGGCTGCTGATTTCGTCAAGTTTAAATCTGGCTTACTGTGGGCTGAGACACCCGATTCCCGCACCTTTTCAGCAGTATCGCCCTCTATCGCATCCAACATGTTAATGTAAAACAGCTTCCCAACGGTTCACGGAACGGATTGCACAAAAACGTTGCCCGTGCCTGAATTCGTGATAATTGGATTGATTGAGGTGTATTCGATGAAGTTTGTGGTTTCACCGATGTCCGTCACAGCATTCAAAACAATCGTGGTGGCGAGAAGATCCACCACCAAGGAATCCGCTCCGAATTCCTTGATGTCTCCACCAGAATTGATCGTAATCGTCTGTCCAGTGGCCCCCACTTCATCGACGCTGACATTGACCGTATTATCGATCCGCACATCGCCGGAGGTCGCCACCATCTCGATCACATTGAGCTTCCCTCCGCCCGACTGGTTGAAGGTCAGGTTTCCGGTTCCCGTATTCATACGAGTTACCGTGGTTGCCGTGGAGAGGACGTTCGTGATGGACACGGTTCCGGTGGTCGAGACTATGTCGAATTCGGTCACCGTCGTATCCAGGGAAACGAGACCAGTTCCGCTCGTCACAACGAATTTAAAGGCGCTGATATTGTTGCCGACACCATTGGAGTCAGTCACCCCTCCTCCATTAACGGCCACCGTAACTTGCCCTAGTGTCGAGCCCGCATTGATGGTTCCCAAAGTCGCGCCGCCCGTGCCGCCTCCCGAGGTATTCACGGTGATAGCCACGGCGGACGAGGTGTTGTTCGTCGTTGTTATGGAAACACCACTTGCTTGTGTAAACCCTTCCGTGCCCGCTCCGTCCTGGTTAGCAAGAATCGAGATGGTGTTGGCCGTGGCATTCAAATCGGCATTAAAGGACACCGCATTCTGTGCGTTCAAAACGGCGGTCCCGACTGTGGTGAGCGTGCTGGTCGCCACAGTAATGGCATTGGTGGTCAGGCTCAAGGCGCCGCCTACGGCTCCTCCCTTCAAAGTGCTGGTACCGGTCCCGGAGGATTGAGTCAGGCCGCCCGAGGTGTTTACCGTTCCCATGAAAGTGACATCGCGGGCACTATTGATTGTCAGGCTGTTCAAAGTCGTCGTTGCACCCAGACTTCCCTGGAAGAGCACATCGCCTGTGCCGGCCGTCAAGGTAAGCGACTGAGTGCCGGTTGAAGTCCCGTTGATCGCGCCTGTTACGGTGATATTGCCGGCGCCACTGCCCGTGCTCAAGGTCGTACTGTTTTGCAGGACCACGGTGCCGGTTAAAGTAATCTCACTGGTCGTCGTCGTGTGAACGCCATTGGTCTGGATGGTGCCGGCGGTCACGCTCTGAGCCCCGGTGGTCGTCGCGTCATTCAGTTTGGCCGTGCCCGCACTTCCGATCGTCAGGCTGCTCAGAGGCGTCGTGCCTCCCACCGCACCCCGAAGGTCCACAATACCCGTTCCAGCCTCCAACGTCATCGACT
>DUAG01000060.1:0-275 GCA_012960925.1 Candidatus Manganitrophaceae bacterium | reverse complement strand
TCCATTGACCGTGCCGCTCACCGTGATATTGCCGTTGCCCGCGCCGGTATCCAGTTTGGTGTTGCTCTGCAACGTCACATTGCCCGTAAAGGAAACTCCTGCCCCCGCGGTGGTGGTCTTATGATTGCCATTGGTCTGAATCGTGCCCGCCGTGATGTTCTGCGAACCCGTGCTGGTCACATTGCCGCCGAAGCGCGCCGTGCCCGCGCTGGTGACCGTCAGACTGCTTAATGCCGTCGTCCCGCCCACTGCGCTCTGCAAATTAATCGTCCCGC
>DUAG01000059.1 GCA_012960925.1 Candidatus Manganitrophaceae bacterium | reverse complement strand
TCTGATTATGGCCTGTTTGCTTAAGGATATAAATCTGGTATCGTTCTCCTTGGGTAAGCTGCGTGTAGCGCATTTGTCATATGCTATAATCTTGCGTGTTTCTTTAATCCCCTTTAACCTAGAAAGCCATCCTGGGGCGAAATAGGGGCGAAAAACGAAAAAAGGGTTAAGACCGAGTAGTCCTAACCCTTTGATATAACTGGTTGCGGGGAGAGGATTTGAACCTCTGACCTTCGGGTTATGAGCCCGACGAGCTACCAAACTGCTCCACCCCGCAGAAGCACCCTAACAAAAGAGCACAGGGGAAGTCAAGAACAGAAGACCTGGGGGCGATCAGTATAGACTCATCAACTAGATGATATCCGGAGGAGAAATGAAGAATGAGGTTGTTCCACCTTTGAAATGGGATTTTTCAAATATGTCTGCCGAGCAGCTCGGGACGTCAGATGGCATAGACGAGGCGACGCGATCTCACGCCCTGCAATTACTTGAAGAGACCCGGAAGGACTTCGAAGAAGATCGTAATAAAAAGAGCCTTCCTTTTTTAGACCTCCCCTACCAATCGACTGAAAAGATCAAGGCCCTTGCGGCAAGCATTCGAGGCCGGTTTGACAACTTCGTCCTTCTGGGAATTGGAGGCTCAGCACTCGGCCCGATCGCGCTCCATCAGGCACTCCACTCTCCCTGCAATAATATGCTTTCCCAGGATCAACGCAAAGGGCCCAGGATGTTTTTTATTGATAATGTCGATCCATCAGAGGTCGCCCCTCTCCTTAAGCTTCTTGATCCGGTTCGTACCGCCGTCAATGTCATCACGAAATCAGGCGAAACGCTTGAGACGATGGCACTATTTCTTCTTTTTAAGGAATGGATCACCAACCATGTCGGGAGCCGAGCGGGGAAGAATCACTTTATCGCAACGACCGATCCAGGCAAAGGGACCTTGCGGGAGATTGCTCAGAAGGAAGGATATGCCACGCTCGACATCCCAGAGGCGATTGGAGGCCGTTACTCCGTACTGACCTCGGTCGGCCTCTTTCCCGCCGCGGTCTCCGGCATCGATATCGATGCCCTCTTAAAGGGAGCTGCCGACCTTGACAAGACATTCCAAAACCTGCCTGCGGCGGAAAACGGGGCAATCTGGGGCGCCTATCTTCACTATTGGTCCTATACGCGGCGGAACAAGAATGTCCTGGTCACGATGCCCTATGCAAGTGGATTAACCGGGATGGCCCAATGGTTCGGTCAGCTTTGGGCCGAAAGCCTTGGAAAAGAAAGGGATCTAAGTGGCAGGAAAATTTCATGCGGCCAAACGCCCGTCGTCGCCGTCGGGGCAACGGATCAGCACTCACAACTGCAACTCTACATGGAAGGCCCGATGGATAAAACGATTCAATTTATTTCAGTTGAAACGCTCAAGGAAGATCTGTCTCTTCCCTCCATCGAATCAGCAGGCGAAATCACATCGCTGGACGGTCACTCTCTCGGAGGGCTTCTCCAAATTGAGCAACGGGCGATTGAAACCGCCCTGACAGAAGCGGGCCGTCCCAACTGCAGGATCACCCTTCCTTCTCTCAATGCGCACGCCATCGGCGCCCTGTTTTACTTTTTTGAGGTTCAAACCGCCTATGCCGGAAGGTTTTATCAGGTCAATCCCTTTGATCAACCGGGGGTCGAGACGGGGAAAAAAATCATTAAAAAGCTGCTGCAAGAAAAGTGTCTTTAAAACGACACCCATTGAACCCGGGGGGAAAAAATCTTGAGCCAACCAAACGAAAGAGACTATACTGAAAGTGTAATCGTTAACGGGCTTGCGGCTCTCAGATGAGGGACCGCACCCAACAACAATGAAAGGAGATGGACATGGCACTGCGTTTAGGCGATGAAGCCCCCGATTTTTCGGCAGAGACAACGATGGGTAAGATCAATTTTCATGAGTGGTTGGGAAACGGCTGGGGAATCCTTTTTTCTCACCCGAAGGATTACACCCCGGTCTGTACCACCGAACTCGGAACGGTCGCGAAGATTAAACCCCAATTTGACAAACGTAACCTTAAAATTATTGCCGTGAGCGTCGATACACTGGACTCCCACAACGGGTGGATCAAGGACATCAACGAAACCCAGAACACGGTGATGAACTTTCCGATTATCGCGGACCCGGAAAAGAAAGTTGCAAATCTGTACGACATGATTCACCCTAATGCCTTGGACAACATGACCGTCCGATCCGTGTTTGTTATCGGACCCGACAAAAAAATAAAGCTCACCCTCACTTACCCCGCGGCAACCGGTCGTAACTTTGAAGAAATCCTGCGCGTGGTTGATTCCCTTCAGTTGACGGCGAACCACCAGGTAGCCACACCGGCAAACTGGAAGGACGGCGAAGACTGCATTATCGTTCCCGCCGTCACGGATGATCAAATTCCCGCAAAGTTTCCAAAAGGGCACACCGTGATCAAGCCTTACCTGCGATACACCCCGCAGCCAAACAAGTAAGGGAAAGAGAAAGAGCTTCTGCCGGGCACCGCCATTCAGGGGTGCCCGGTCATCGGTTTGTCCCACTCTTTTCCAGCCCGATATCGGCACGCTGAATGCGGCACAACCCAAGATCAGCGATTGGATCTTGGATTAAACCGTCAAGTCGTCTGGAGGACAAGGCCAGAGGCCATCGGCGGTTCCTAATTCCACAATCTCGGAATTAGGGCATAAAACGGCGCTTGTTTTTTCAGAAAGACCCCGCTATTATGGACACCCACTTTTGATAGAAAGAAAAATTGCGATGCAAGGACAGGTAGGCATTTATATGGAACAATCCCCCTCTGAAGAAACCGGGTCAAAAATAACAGATGAGAAAGATCTGGCTGCACTTTGGGCCATCGGCATCCTCATTTCACTCATCCTCTCTCTGGCAGGATATTTCTGGAACCCACCCCGTTACGAGGCACGGCAGAGCACGAGTGTTGATGCAACGGAGGCCCGTGTCGAAAACAGTCAAAACAAGCTGGTCACCGATGCCCTGAACAGCGGGCAGATTGAGTACGACCCGTCTATGGATAAACTGATTAAGCTTCGCTTCGCCCCGATTCGACATACGCTTGATCTGGTCAAGCTTCTCTTATTTCCCACCGTGCCAATCATTATCATCGTACTCCTTGTTCGAAGATCAATCTCGTTTGCAAAGGCGAAGAAATCAAAAAAAGAAACCAACCATTGACACTCTCGTCCTCCAGATAAGATGCAAAAAGAGAGAACACCCCAGCGCATCATTGGCTATGGACGTCCTTATTGGAGAAGGATGTTGTTTGCAACCGTCCTTCTTCTTCTCTCCTCATCCATCAGCCTGAGTCTTCCCTGGATTGTGCGTGGCCCGATTGACCTGATCCTCTCGGGCCGTGAAATCCCATCGCCGATGTCGTTTTTTGCACTCTTCTCCCTCTTCCTCCTGCAAGCCATATTTTCATTTAGTCATAACTACATCTCAGGCGCAGTCGGACAGCAGGTCCTGGCCGACCTGCGTGTGGCGCTCTTTTCCCACCTTCAAAGCCTTTCCCTCCCATTCTTCTCACAGCGCCGGACAGGTGAACTCCTCTCCCGTCTGACCAACGACCTCGGCGTTGTCCAGACCCTGGCGACAGAACTTCCTGTGAACCTGATCCGACAGGCGCTGATCCTCATCGGAGGGCTTACGATTATCCTCTATATGAATTGGCGGCTCACCTTCCTCTCCCTCATCCTCATTCCCATCGTGGTTGTTGCCGCCCGGTTCATGGGGAAAAAGCTCCGAAATTTATCGACATCGGTTCATGATCAGATGGCCGCCACAACCAACTTGATGGAGGAAATGATTTCCGGGATTCGTACGATCAAGTCGTTTGGCCGGGAGGATTACGAGAAGGCGCGGTTTTCAGCCCAGGTAGAAAAGGCGCTCAGCCTGATGCTGCTTAGACTTGGCATCTCTTCCGCCTTTGGACCGATGATGGTCTTTCTCGGCTTCAGTGCGGCCAGCGGACTGCTCTGGTATGGTGCCAGGGAGATTCTTCTCGGCAAGATCTCACCAGGAGATGTGATTGCCTTTGTGATGTACGCTATGATCATTACCGGTCCGATCGGAAGCTTTGCCCGACTCTTTACGCAACTCCAGGAAGGACTCGGGGCAAGCAGGCGTGTCTTCGAACTTCTCGACACGCCTCCACAAATCGCAGATGCACCCGGAGCTCATCCGCTCCCGCCGATCAAGGGCCACATCAGGTTCTCTGATATCTCATTCCACTATATTCCCGGCCAGCCGGTGCTCAGGAATATCAACCTGTGTGTACAGCCGGGAGAAAAGGTGGCCCTCGTTGGCCCAAGCGGCGCGGGGAAGAGTACCCTGATCCACCTCCTGCACCGTTTTTATGACCCCAGTTCCGGAACAATAGAGGTCGATGGGCACGCGCTCAGAGAGGTTCAGCTCAAGAGCTACTATGACCAGATTGCTTATGTCCCCCAGGAAGTCATTCTTTTTGTTGGAACGCTCCGGGAGAATATCCTCTACGGAAAACTCGATGCGGACGAAGAGGCTCTCCTCGCGGCCTCAAAGGCCGCCCACGCACACAACTTCATCATGGACTTTTCAAAAGGATATGAGACGGTGGTGGGAGAAAAGGGGCTGACCCTTTCGGGAGGAGAACGCCAGCGAATCGCAATTGCCCGGGCCTTCCTGAAAAATCCCCGGCTGCTTATCCTGGACGAAGCGACCGCTTTTCTGGATACGGAGTCAGAGCGCTTCATCAAAGATGCGCTTGAACGACTTATGGCCGGAAAGACAACCTTTATTATCGCCCACCGCCTAACAACGATCCGGAATGCCGACCGGATCGTTGTTTTCGACAAAGGCATCCTTGTGGAAGAGGGGACACATGACAAGCTCATGCACCTGAACGGCCTCTATCACCGCCTCATCACGCTGAAAACCAAATCCGTCCTTCCCTCAAGCTAAAACAATCTTCTACATCCACCAAGGGAGGTCGCCGGTCTTTGTTTTAATGTAGCCATGGAGGAGATCCCGGCGCGCAACGACACCGATCACCTTCCCCGCATCATCAACCACGGGAACCCGGGTGAGGTGATTTTCTTCCAGGATCTTCATCAAGGCATCAGAAGAAAGTTCATCCCGAATAGAAATCGGCTGAGGGGTCATGATCTCTTTCACGGTGACCTTCTCGAGGTCCTTCCCCGCACGAAGCGCCTTTAAGAGATCAAATTCGCTGACAATCCCGACAAGGTACCAGCCCTCATCCACAACGGGCATGCTTCCAAACTGCCCTGCCGTAATTGCAATTGCGACCCGATCCGCCATTGATCCCTGAAAACAGGTGATGACCTGAGATTCCATGAACTGTCCCGCCACCAACTCGCCAAATCCTGTCCCTTTTCCCGTAAGATAATCAACCCTTCTCGACATAATGACCCTCCCTTTGTGGTGTGTTTGATTCGTGCTTCTTTTCTCCTACGCATTCTGATTCACCTTATCAAGAAGGTTTAAGTAGAACTCAATTACCTTTAAATTCTCAGGATCTACGGTCAGTGACAGTTCGATGTGGCGGAGGGCCTCCTCCGGTTTCTTCATCGCGACCAAGGCAAGGGCACAGTTATAATGGGCTTCCCAAAAAAGCTCGTCAATTTCTGCCGACGCGACGAAACGGGTTAAGGCCTCAGAAAACCTTCCTTTTTTAAACAGACGAACCCCCTCATTATTGAGTTGGGCAACTGATTCAGAGACTCCATCCTCTGCCGCCACCATAAGCGGTTGCATATCACTTACGAGTCCGGCCACAAAGAGCGTCGATACGATCAGGATACCCAAAACCCATTTTTTCATTCGGCTCACCTCTCTCCATAATTCCCTGCCCAGTCACTGCCGGTTCAGATTCGACGGATACTTACACCGCTTCCTCCCGTTTTTCTTCTTCCAGATGGGGAGCGAGAATCCTCTCCACATCTTTTCCATCAAGTTCATACTCTTTTTTCATAGAATCCATCGGCAATTCGTACATCAAATCGAGAAGGATCTCTTCGAGAATCGACCGTAGCCCACGGGCCCCCGTTCCAAGGGCAATGGCCTCTCGTGCAATCGCATAGAGCGCATCCGGCTTAAACCGAAGTGCAATCCCTTCTAGGGAAAAGAGTCTTTCGTATTGCCTCGTAAGGGCATTCTTTGGTTCCTTTAAGATGCGGACCAGATCCTCCTCATCGAGACTCTCCAGTCTCGAGATGATCGGAAGACGACCGACAAACTCAGGAATCATCCCAAACTTGAGGAGATCCTCAGGAAGGATACGATGGGTCAATCTTTTACGCTGCACGACGCCACTCCCGAAACCAATGGTCTTATTCTCCATCCGCTGGGAAACAATTGAATCTATCCCTTCGAAGGCGCCGCCGCATATAAACAGGATTTGACTCGTATCAATCGGGATCATCTTTTCATGCGGATGCTTTCTCCCGCCATGAGGCGGAACATTAACGATCATACCCTCAATCATCTTCAAGAGCGCCTGCTGGACCCCTTCTCCGGACACATCACGCGTCAGAGAAGGCGACTCGCTCTTCCGACCGATTTTGTCGATCTCATCGATATAGATAATGCCACGTTCGCACTGTTCAATCTTTCCATCGGATGCCTGAAATAGATGGAGAACGACGTTTTCGACATCTTCCCCGACATAACCGGCCTGAGTCAGCGTTGTGGCATCCGAAATCGAAAGCGGAACCCCCACGATCCGGGCAAGGGTCTCGGCAAGCAGGGTCTTCCCCGTACCGGTCGGACCGATGAGGAGTACATTCCCTTTGCGCATCCTTGGGAAGGCATCATCCACAGGGGTAAAAACCCGTTTGTAATGGTTATAAACAGCCACCGAGAGGACCTTTTTTGCCCGCTCCTGGCCAATAATATATTCGTCCAAAAAAGCCTTGATGTCCGGCGGCCTTGGAAGGCGCCGCCTGTCTTCCAATCTTTCTTGTCCCCGAGGTTCAAGCATCTTCTCCCTCCCTTCACCCTATTCAGCCGATAGCAGTACGCCCACGCCTATCTTCCTCCCGACTCACGCAGGAGAGGATAACGGCTGATTGATCTCGAAATCCCATCCCAACAAACACGGTTTCTTCCCAGCGCCTTTGCCCGGTAAAGTGCTGCATCTACACATCGGACAAGTTCTTCCGCGCTCGGCGCATCCCAAGGGAAACTTGCAACTCCCAGACTGATGGTTAAATTCCCAGCGGGCTGGTCTTCCTGGAAGGGGAAGCGTTCTTTTTGAATCATTCGCCTCATTCGCACGGCCGCCTTGGCCGCAATCCTTGATTCTGTCTCCGGAAGAAGGATCATAAACTCCTCACCCCCATATCGGGCAACAAGGTTAGTTTCCCGTGTATAGGTCTTCAGGAGAGAGGCGATCCGCTCCAGGATATTATTCCCCCGAAGGTGACCATGATGATCGTTGTAAGATTTAAAATGATCAATATCGATCATAACAAGGGAAACCGGATGCAGATAGCGCTCCGCCCGCTTTACCTCAAGATCAAGCTGCCTTTTGAAATATCGATAATTGTACAGCCCGGTGAGACCGTCCGTGATGGCCTCCTTTTTTAGGGCCCGCTCCTCCGCCTTTTTGTGAGTCATGTCTTTCAGGATGCAGAGAACATAGTTCTCTCCTGCTTCACTTTTGAGCCCCTTATGGCTGCAGGCCACTGAAATTTCCCGTCCGTCCTTCGTCTGAAACATGACCTCCCGAGTGTCAACCAAGCCCTCTTCCTTCAATACCTCGAGCCCTGGACAGGTGGCGGGACAGATCTCCTCGCCACTTTCCCTTCGGCATTGAAAAAGCACCATACAGGTCTTCTTCCCGACGACCTCTTCCTCTTTCCAACCCGTCAACTCCTCCATTGCCGGATTAAAGGCTCGAATGACCAGGCCCTCATCGCTCAGCAAAATGCCATCCGGGCTACTTTGAAAGATTGATCTGCAGGCAGATAAAATATCGTTCTCCATCCCTTGTTCCTTTACCTCTTGAATGCCGCACCACCCAAGCACAAACCTCGAGAAATCCCGGTCTTCTAGAACCCGCTGACCTTTCTAAAAGGCTCCACAACAAAACGATCCACCGTCGGACGCACCAATGCGATAAAATCCTGATACCTCAACTCAATCACATGTCGGTGGGACCCCGCCTGAAAGAAGATGACAGGACCCCTCGCAAGAGATTCGTCCACATATACCGATAGACCATATAAGCCTCCGAAAGGGGGCATCGCCCCTGGATCACAATCGGGAAAGAGCCCCGCCAGCTCCGACTCGTTCGTAATGGTGACACGGTCCACCCCCACCACCATCGCGAAACGGTACAGGTCAAGCTGCTTGTGTGATGGGAGTACTGCCATGGCATAATGTGAATCTGTTCGAACAATCACAACCTTTGCCACCTTTCGACCTGAGGCATGGATCGACTGCGCGATCTCCGGAGAAGTATATGCCTCCTCGTGCGGAATCACACGATAAGGGATCTTTTCCCCTTCCAGGAGAGACTTCAGGCGATCCAGAATCTCCGGCCCTTCTCTCTTCGTTTTTTCATCCCCCCGGCCTTGCGTCTCCCACCATTTTTTAACCCCGCTGATTGTTTTTTTTCTCATAAGACGCCTCCCTTCCGACTGCCGCATTCACATGCCCCAAGCGCATACCCCTTTCCTATACCAGTAGCAAAGAAGATGCCAGCTCATTTTGGCAGACCGCATTGTATTTTTTAACTATTTTCAGTCTGTTAGAAATGAAAGGGGCATGAGGTGCGTGGAGATATTCCACACTCTGTGGGGAAAAGGGCCTTAAGGAAACTGGTTAAGTCTGGGTTGAGTTTTTCAGGAGATCTTATATTCCGATTCAAGGCACGAATCGCAGAGGATGGTTCTCGCGAAGCCATAGCCCGCTGTTGTCAAGATTTGCAACACAGAAGGGGGACATTTTAGTCCTGAAAAAGCGAGTCATGGCTTATTCAGAGGTCCCCATTATGGCGGGTTTTTACCTACCCTTCAATAAGGCACTAATTACCACCCGCCCTCTTGCACTCCAGGAAAGGCGGATCTCGCGGTCGAGTACGTCATAAGGTCTTGCTTCGATCCGATCGATTAACACAACATAGACATCCCGCATCAGAGAAAGCGCAAGACGGGCATCCTTGTCAATGAGAGGAATCAGTTTCGCGGCCTGATCAAAATAGCCTCTGACCCGGCGGCACTGAAAATCCATCAACCTCAAAAAAGCCTTATTCTTCACCCGGTTAATCAGTTCTGCCTCTGAATACCCGGCCTCTTTGATCTCGTCCAGGGGGAGGTATATTCTATCCCGATCAAGATCTTCCCCGACATCCCGGACAATGTTGGTCAACTGCAAGGCGGTGGACAGCGCGCCGCCATAGGCCATCCCTTGAGGATCCCGGCAACCAAAGACCGGCAGAGTGAGATCCCGGATCGTTGAGGCAACACGGTCACAATAAACCATCAGCTCTTCAAAGGTCTGATATCTGTTTAAACGGAGGTCCATACGACATCCCTCGATCAGGCCCAAAAACCCCTCTTTCGGAATAGGATAGCGCTGGATCGCGTCTGCCAGGGCGATGGTAATGGGATGGGTCGGCTTCTGCGCATAACAGCCATCCAGTTCTACTTCCCAGCGTTTTAGGAGAACTTCAAGGGGCTCCTGTTGTTGTTCATCAACGATGTCGTCGGCATAACGGCAGAAGGCATAGACCGCATAGACCGCCTCGCGTTTCTCCCTGGGAAGGAAGCGGAACCCGACTGAGAAGTGCGGCCCGCATTGATGGGTCAGTTTTTTGCAATAATGGTATGCTTCTGCAATCGTGTGGCTCATTTATTCAAAGTCCTGGTCAGAACCCTGCACAGGGTTCTGTTTAACCGGTCCTAACCGGGGGTGGGAAGCTACCTGCATTTTATTGCGGCACCAATGATCCGGAAGGGAATGGAAACAAGGCTCTTTTTTCCGCCAGGCCCACTTAATAAGGGGAAGCATGAGGCGTTTCCACGGACGTTGTGCGTACCATCGACTAAGGTAGTCCTGAACATCTCCCCGGCCAGCACGCCTTATAAATTCAGACAGGCCTCGATTTCCTCCCAACTCATATAAGAAGCGGTTAATCAGGCTCATCTCCTGCGCCGTGCCGACTTCCTGCCGCCAGAGGTGATCATAATCCCTTTTTTGGATAATACTTTCGGCTGCCGCAAACCCGGTCGTCAGGGCATAACGAATCCCCAGGCCAAAAAGATAATCCTGAAATCCACCGGCCTCTCCAATGAAGAGACGGCGCTCAATCCTTGCAGAGGCCTTCAGGCTGAAATTCATAAAGGAATATCCTGTCTTTTCCTGGTCAATGGAGAAAGAAGAAATGCTCTGGAAGTGCCTAAGGGCCTTGTCGAAATAATCATTGATATGATCAAAGTCCTGTGTAATGGCACAGCCGAGCGTGGCGCGACCCTCAAGGACAAAAAGGTAGCTGTAGGCCCCCGGAGAGATCTTCATATCAAAGAGAACCCAGACCGTGTCCGGGAGGGTTGTGGTAAAGGTGATCTGTTTCGCCAACCCGTCCGGGGAGGACGGTCCGCTTGCAACAATATCGGCCTCTTCAGGCTTGATTCGAGTCTTGTAGTGGAGGGTCGCCCCCGCCGCAAGGGCCTGGTCTCGAAGTCCCCGATCGAGCGTATCCCCTTTCGTGCCCCGACGGATGAAGTAGCCGAAGGGTCGGCGGCTTTTGACTTCCTGGGGACGGAGGCGATAATCATAAAAGAGCCCTTGACTCACAGGCTGGATAAAAAAATTGCTTGAAAGGCCGATTCGCTTGAGCATCTGCAGGACATCTTCGTCCGTACTCATATTTTCAATGACCTGGAAGTCACCAATAAAACGCCCCCCGACCTCCTCTCGCGCTTCAAAGACCTCGACAGCAAAACCTGCCTTCGCCAGGCAGATCGCAGCGGTCAGACCGGAAGGCCCCGCACCGGCGATCTTAATAGGCGATTCGGGTTTCTTTGGCATCCGGTTCTCTCTCACAAGCGGGTTTTTGGCTCCATTAATAGGGGAAAAGAGGGGTGTGCTGGATCGTGACAAACAAGTTTGGAGTTGTCGCGGGACGAAGTATAGCATATAATATCGACGGTTAAACAGGAGCAGGCCTTGGGAGCAGACATAGAAACCACCACGAAGACAAAGGAGGAAGAGCGCTTTCTCTCGCCGGAACCGGAGGTGGTTCTGGAGAAGGCCTTCCTCAATCCATTTAAAAACTTTGTCGCCACCGCGAAGACCTGCTATTCGAGCCGGGGGATTATTCGGGATGAAGAGATTACCGGCGGCTACGTCCCCCTCGCACAAAGCATTTATCAGGCGGGGCACCACACGACCCTTCAGCATGCCCATTTCCAATTCACACTCTCCAATGTCTCTCGACAGTTTATCTGGTCCTTTCTCCATGCCCATCCCTTTTATAACTCAGAACAGGTCAGTCAGCGCTACGTTACCGTCAAGGCGGAGAGTTTTGCGGTCCCCCCTCTTTCGGGTGCGGCCCATGATCTCTATCTGGAAGGGATTCGCGAGCAGATGACGGCCTATCAGCGCTTAAACGAGATGCTCCATCCCCTGGTTGATGCGGAGTATGCGCGGATTTTCCCCCGAAAACGCAGAAACTTCGCAAGAGACGTCAAGAAAAAATCTCAGGAGATCGCCCGTTACGTTGCTCCGATTTCTGCCTTTGCCTACCTCTATCACACCATCTCCGGCATTACGCTCCTACGTTATTACCGCCTCTGCCAGCAGTATGACACCCCTCTGGAACAACGCATTGTCGTCGAAAAAATGGTGCAGGCCCTCATTGCCTTTGATCCGGAATACAAAATAATCCTGCAATCCCCTCTTCCCATCGAAACAACACCGGAACATCAATTCTTCGAATCCCATCCCGAGTCGAAATCCCCTGAGTGGACAGAGACCTTCCTCTCGGAATTTGACGCCTCTTTAGAGGGACGCGTCTCCCGGCTGATCGACTACAAGGTCAATCAGGAGGCGGTCCTGGCCCAGTCTGTCCGGGAGATCCTGGGTGTTCCACGCGCCGCGCTGGACGACGACGACGCCATACGGCTCGTCCTCGATCCGGGGAAGAACCGGCTCCTCGGGGAATCGCTGAACCTTACAACCGTCACCAAGTTAAGCCGGGCCCTCTTTCACCCCGCCTACACCTTCCGGAAAAAACTCTCGCACACGGCCGACTCCCAAGACCAGCGCCATCGGATGACACCCGGCTCCCGACCTGTCCTCTCCGCACAAATTACGGACCGCCCCGACTACATCACCCCCGAACTCATCAAAAGCGATCCCAAAATCGAACGCGATTACGATGAAACGATGGCACGAAGCTGGGACCGTTTCAGCCGGCTGAAACGCCTTGGCGTCCCGGTCGAGTATGCCCTCTATCTCCTTCCAAACGCCCTCAGCATTCGATTCACCGAATCGGCCGATCTCTTGAATCTGCACCACAAGCATGCCATGCGGCTCTGTTACAACGCGCAAGAGGAGATCTGGCGAGCCTCTCTGGATGAGGCCTTGCAGATCAAGGAGGTCAACCCCCTGATCGGAAGTTATCTCCTCCCCCCCTGCACCCTGAGAGATATGGCGAAGCTCCGACCCGTCTGTCCCGAAGGAGAACGCTACTGCGGGGTCAAGGTCTGGAAGATCACGCCTCCCGAATACACCCGCTTGATTTAGAAATATCGAAGAGATTTGAAGTTTAAGGCGTTATATTTTCTGGGATCTGATTGCAGAATAAAGGCGTGGTCCTATTTTTATGAGGTAGCGGAAGATCTATTGGCAGTATGGCTGTTCGGTGCGGTAGGTATAGTGATGGTAACAGCAACCCTTCCCCACTTGATCCATTAGCTTGAGAGATGGATTGGGGCAAAACTTTTGTCTATTTTCCATGTTTTGCTCTGTAGCTCATAATCGATTGGAAATGCAATTATTCTCCATGGTTAGTAGGTAGATATCACAATAAGCGGAATATTTTCCATCTATAGCCGTCAATATCATGGAAACTTTTCCACTTATTACACTGTTGTACTCAGCCTCAAGGAGGGTTTTAATTTAATGAACTCGTTCTCATTTACATGCATCGTTGGAAATCATGCCATTCATTCACATTAAATCTTTACCTCTACAGAAAACCATTGATGCCCCTTACATCATTAAGGCCATTACTAAGGATTTCGCAGAAAAGACAAAGATCAAACTTAATCACATTCATACGGTAATCCCCCCATTAATAATGGTTCACAGAAGTAGAGCCTGTGTTGCCAGCGTCAATTTTTGATAGGGTGTAATTCCTCCAATCGCCATAT
>DUAG01000058.1 GCA_012960925.1 Candidatus Manganitrophaceae bacterium | reverse complement strand
CCACAAAAGCCATACTGCCGCTCACCCTGCTGATCGTGTCCAGTTTTTCTGCCTTATTGAGGTGCGATACCCCCAGGATCGCCATGTTTTGTTGCTCAGCCATCAGACAAAGTGGCTCTAAGGTAGATCGGACCTCCGCATTTTTGTGGGTATCGATCCCCTCAAGGTAAGAACTGATCGGATCAATAATGAGAAGGTCTGCTGATAATCCTCTGAGTCGCTCGATATCTTTAACCAAACTAAAAGAATGCGTACGGCTCGCTCTTTTTACGCCTTTAAGCACCCGAACTCTTTTGATATCGGCGCCTGCGGCTTCAAGACGCGGTCGCAGGGTATCTGCAATATCGTCTTCTGCCGAGAGAATAACCACATCACCGGCGGGTACTGGCGCCTCACTCACAGGCCACACGCCTCCCGAGGAGACAATGGCCGCGATTGAGGCGGTCAGCGTTGATTTACCCTGCCCTGGATGCCCTACCACCAGAGATAACTTTCCTTTGGCAAGATAACCAGGCCACAGCCAGTCAATGGGTTTGGACTTAACGTCACAGATGTAAACGAGATCAAGTTCTTCTTCTTGGGGTTCTTGAGTAGTTTCTCTCATCGCTCTTCTCCCAGGAAAAACCCTTTAGGCCGAGACAGCGCGGCCCTTTTGAGACTGGTTTTTATGGTGACGTAGCGGGCACATATCTTAGGAAAGGCCTGGGCTACCCGTTGTGCTAATCCCGCCGGTACGCTCCCCGTATTTGTGGCTTGTAGCGCGTTTTTGGCATGGCGCCTCAAGTAAAAGCACACGGCCTCACCCTTACGGCATCCTCTTTCGGCCCATTTAGGGTCTATAGGACAGATAGGGGCTGAACAACCATCAAATCGAGGACACTCGATACTCTCGTCAACACTTACTGCTGCAGAAACATTTTTGTCACTTGTAGACATAACAAAACTCCTAGCGAAATACTCGCCTTCACGGAGCGCGCGAAATTGCCCGCCCTCAAGTGGTAGGCGTGACAAATCACCTGTCCCCTGTGACAAATTGCAGAGCACATAAAAAAACCCGCCAAAAGGCGGGTTAAAAAAACCTGACAGAATGCAATCTGTCAGAAAGGGATTTTGACAATTCAGATCATTTCACTCTCAATGATTCTTTAACCACTCATTAGCCTCATCTGACTCGCCGAGATCATCTTGGAAAGGATACTCTTCTGTACGCTCTTCTAAATCAGACGACAGGCTCTCCCCTATTTGATGTTTGGCGAGCGAATCATCGTAGGATTCGGTGCGTCGACTGGCCCTTTCTTTAGCCCGCTGATCTGCTTTGTCTCGATAGTCGTTTAACTCGAAAATCGGAAAGTGCAGATTCGGGAAACTGCTAGGATGAAAAGGGTTTTTTTCAATGCCGAAGAGGACTTTTAGTTGACCTCGTAATCTGGATAAATGCTTCTTGTATTGACTGTCTTTGCTTCTCTCCTTGAAAGCGATTCCCAGTAAGGTAGCGCCTTGCTGGTTAAGAATGCCTTTATCGATTCTTTTATCGACAAGTCCCATGTGGGCATAACTAACGCGCTTCGTCTTCTCTCGAGCCGAAATTTCAATATGATCGCCCGCCAACAAGGACATGGAGACCTCGTGCCACCCAAGTTTCTCCATTTCTTGGTACTCAACGAAAGGATCGGTATCGGAAGAAACAGGTCCCGGTGCTTTAGGAGAATTCTTCGGCTGGCCCCCAACTAGAGAGTCTTGCTCCTCATCAGATAACTCACTAATCGGAATTGCTTTGATACCGACGTACTGAAGGTCTTCTCCCTTGGCCTTGCCTTCATCGAAATCTATTTGAAGAAAATGCCAATGATGGGCGGGGATCACCGCGGGCACAGAATCTGAGGGAGAAACAAAACCAAAAGCGATTAACCTTTTAGAAGAGAGCATCTCACGGACCACTTCCTCAGCGTTGTCTAACACAACTAGGGCCATCTCCCATTGTTGACTTAGGACCTCGTGATCTGGGTGAATGGCTTGGTCTTCGATCTCAGACCGTTTTAAGTCTAGAAATGGGTTGGTGCGCTTGTTGCCACCAGAATCAAAGACACAATAATCCGCATCGTCAGCAAGTTCCCGCCGCAGTTCACGGAGAGAGATCGCTTTGTTGTAAGAATTCTCGTTTATTTTCGCCTCCAGAATTTCAAACTAAAGAACTACTGAGTGAGCCAGAATTTCTCATTCACTTCGTCGATCATTTCGTCGATCTCGCATTCGAAGGCTGTTTTACTCTCGGAGATTATGCCTTTACATCCCCAAACCG
>DUAG01000057.1 GCA_012960925.1 Candidatus Manganitrophaceae bacterium | reverse complement strand
TTTGATGTGATGGTCTGAGAAACACTGCTGATCCTACCGCAGCTTGCCTCTCTTTCCAACTACCAAAGTTGCACTTACTTGTTGAATTCACGTGTTTTATTGCTCCTTGGCTTTTGTCACAGGACGAATAAGAAGCCTGGTTCTGAGTCATCACGACTTTAATGAAGGAGAAAAGCCATCAACGATTCCTCGACCGTACCGCCGCAGCCCATTACTCTTCTGGATCAACTTCTGGCAACCACTCCCCAGGAGGATCCCCGCTATCGGACCCTTTATGACTTGCGGAGAAAAATTGAAGAGGAAAACTTGAACCTCCAGCAGGTCCAGGGAGAGATTAAAAAACTGAATCAGGTGGTGGAGAAAGTCACCGCGCCGGCCAACCGAATCGGGACGCTCCTGGGTCTTCCGGCCTCTGATATGGCTCACATTATTGTCGGCGGGGCCGATTACTACACCAATATTGACCCTCGGCTGGAAGTGGATCAACTCCTGATTGGATCACAAGTTTTGGTTAATGAAGCCTTCGTTGTCATCAAGTCGATTGGCTATGATCCTGGCGGGGCAGTGGTCAAGATAACAGATCTTCTCCCGGATGGGCGTCTTCGGATTGGGCAGGAAACGGGATCCCAATCGACATTGCTCATTCGATCAAGCCGATTGACCGATTTGGAACTTACGGTTGGGGATGAGGTGCGGACCGATGCGAGTCATCGGGTTGCCATTGAGAAAGTCGATCATACCAACGAGAGGGAGCATTTCCTCGAGGAGGTGCCGACCGTCCTTTGGTCTGAGATCGGTGGCCAGAAGAAAGCGGTCGATG
Organism: Candidatus Manganitrophaceae bacterium; assembly: GCA_012960925.1. Taxonomy (NCBI): domain Bacteria; kingdom Pseudomonadati; phylum Nitrospirota; class Nitrospiria; order Candidatus Troglogloeales; family Candidatus Manganitrophaceae; species Candidatus Manganitrophaceae bacterium. The sequence continues at coordinate 76,529 of DUAG01000057.1, read as the reverse complement.
CCGTTCGAGAGCGGATAGAGGCTCCGCTTCTTCACCCTGAACTCTATAAAAAATACCAGTTTTCTCAACCCAAGGGTTTCCTGCTCTATGGCCCCCCCGGATGCGGAAAAACCTTGATTGGAAAGGCCACGGCCCGAAGTCTGACAGAAAAACGGACCGGGGTCGATGGTAAAAAGGCAGAGGCCTGTTTTTTTCATATCAAAGGCCCTGAAATCCTGAATATGTGGTTGGGAGAGTCTGAAAGGATGGTCCGTGAAATCTTTGCCCGGGCCCGAAAGAAGCGGGCTGAAGGCTATCTTCCTTTTATTTTCATTGATGAGGCGGAGTCTATCCTTGGAACACGCCGCGGGGGCCGCTCGCACAATATTCTCAACACGCTAGTCCCGATGTTTTGCGCGGAGATGGACGGGATAGAGTCACTTAAGGAGATGGTCATCATTCTGGCCTCCAATCGGCCCGATCTGATCGACCCGGCGGTCCTCCGTCCCGGCCGGATAGACCGGAAAATTAAAATCAGTCGGCCGGACCGCGAGGGCTCTGAAGAGACCATCGGAATCTATCTGACGGATCAGATTCCTTTAGCTCCAAAATTATTGAAGAAATATCGCAACAACGCAAAGAAGGCCCGTGGAGCCTTGATTCAGGCGACCGCAGATGCCATTTTTGAAAAAGAAAATTCAAATGTAATACTTGAACTTTATCTTAGAAGTGGCCGAAGAAAAAAACTATATCGTTCAGATCTTGTAAGCGGAGCCTTAATTGAATCGATTGTTCAACGGTCAAAGGAACGTGCAATTAAAAGGGCGATTGCAAAGGAGGAAGAGGGACTCAATATTGAAGATCTCACTTCTTCGGTTGAGGCAGAATTCAAAGAAGGGGAGATCCTTCCCTCGAATGACATCCTCGATGATTGGTTAAAGCTGGTCGACATTGACCCTGATAATGTGGTCGGGCTTTCTTTAAGGGAGAGGAAAGAGAAAGAAGGGGCCGGAAGAGAGGTTATCTAAGGAACTAAATTTCCATCGGGTTAGTTCCCTCCCCCCCCCCCCACACGATGTTCAAGGTGTTATCTGTATTAAATAGCAGGAGAAATGCTGAAACTTTTCGGGATTGAAACAGAATATGGCATTACGCGGGAAGACCTGGATGAGGTTGATCCGGTTGTAGAGTCGATGGCCCTCGTTCGCGCTTACTTAGAGACCTCGCCGAAGGACCAGGGAAGGGAGTCCACCCCCTTTCGGCCCGGTTGGGATTATGGGGACGAAGATCCCCGGAAGGATGCAAGGGGCTTTCGTGCCGATCGCCTGGCGCAGGATGAAGAGGAAACGGCCTTTGCGGAGAGTGATCGTCAGAGGCCCTTTTCCTTTCATGAAATGAAGAGCGATCTGGTCCTGACCAATGGGGCGCGGTACTACAATGACCACACCCACCCTGAATATTCAACGCCGGAGTGCGGGTCAATCCGGGATCTCGTTATTCATGACAAGGCAGGTGAGCGGATTGTTCAGGTCTGTGCCGATCGGCGTAATGCCGAAATCGGTTCGTCCGTGGTTCAGGTTTACAAGAACAATACCGACCTTCATGGGCACAGCTATGGTTGTCACGACAACTACCTCCTTTCCAGATCGATCCCCTTTGGCGAGATTGTCAGATACCTCACCCCTTTTCTGGTGACGCGGCAGATCTTTGCAGGGGCGGGGAAACTCGGCATTGAAGGTCCGGAAGGAACACGTTCAGGGACCTATCAGTTATCACAGCGGGCAGACTTTATTGAGGTGGAGACATCGATCGATACGATGGTTCGCCGTCCGATCATCAATACGCGTGATGAGCCCCATGCAGATCGAAACCGCTATCGGCGTTTGCATCAAATTCTTGGGGATTCAAACTGTTCTGAAGTGGCAACCGGCCTGAAGGTCGGGACCACTTGGCTGGTTCTGCGTCTGATAGAAGAGGGGCTGGCACCGATGGGTGGTATTGTGTCCGATCCCGTCGGCACGATCCATCAGGTCTCTCAAGATACCTCATGCAAGAAGCCGATTCGTTTGGAGGACAAGCGAATGATCTCTCCCATTGACCACCAGGGGCTTTATCTTTCTGCCGCCAAACAAGCATTTGGAAGCGAGGACGATCCGGATACTCTGTGGATTTTGAGGACATGGGAGGAGGTTCTGAACGATCTTGACGCAGACCCGATGCGCTTAGTCCATCGGCTTGACTGGGTTGCCAAGCTTTGGTTGATGGAAACATTTATGGAGGCAGAGGGTTGCGATTGGCATGACCCGCACTTGCCTGCGATCGATTTGGAATACCATAATCTCAATCCGGACCGTGGACTCTTTATTGGACTGGAAAAGGAGGGTGTGGTAGAGCGGCTTACAACCGGAGTAGAAATCAAGCAGGCAATGAAAAAGCCGCCGTCGGACACGCGTGCCGCAATCCGGGGCCTGTGTGTCGAGCGATTTAACGCGCAGATTTATAAAATCCAATGGGAAAAAATCGTCTTTAACAATGGCCTCAAGAAAAAGGAGCTTGACCTGAGGGGCCTCTTCGATCAGGATAATATTGTATCGCTTCGTAACCGTGTGAAACGGGCAGTACACCTTAAGGAAATATTTGATTAAAGGAGTCATCATTATGAAAAACATAGGTGGAGTGGAACGGAAAGAACGTCCGGTGAATCCCCTTGAAAAGCCGATGCATGAACCAGAGGGTGAGAGGGGCCCAGGTCGTCCAAAAACCGATTCAAGCAAAGAGAACCTGTTAAAGCGAATGCGGAAGGTTGATCCAAAACAATCAGAGCGCTATCGCCAGCGGACAGGGGAGTAATGGCAACCTCTCTCACGCACGATGGTGATTTTTGGTCTTTGTTAAAGGATAATGGGTATCGCTTTTCCCCGCCGTCACTTCCGGCCGTAAATGGTCAGCAAAACGGTATGCTACCGGTGACGCAGGGAACGACTATTCTTGCACTCAAGTATCGGACGGGCGTTCTTGTCGCGGGAGATCGGAGGGCCACGGCGGGTACGACGGTCATGCATGACCGGACGGATAAGGTCCTTGATATCGATCGTCACTCTGTCCTGGCGATTGCTGGTGTTCCGGCGACGGCCTTTGAGATTGCCCGGGTCATGGAACACACCTTCAAATATTATCGGCGTAGCCAGCTTCAGGAGTTGAGTTTGGAGGGAAAGATACGAGCCCTTTCAAAATTGCTCAAGGAAAATATTCCAATGGCGATGCAGGGAATTGGTGCGGTTGCCCCGATATATGCTGCATACGATATTCAACGGAATGAAGGGAAGATCTTCTTCTATGATATGTTGGGCGCCGGTTTTGAAGGGGTTGAGTATTCTGTTTCCGGGTCCGGTTCTCCAGCCATTCGGGGTGTCCTCCATTACCAAAATCGATGGAGTGGAGAACCGCTTGCTACGATGTCTGAGGGGAAGGCGATTGTTTTGACGATGCGGCTCTTGGAGACGGCCGCAGAATTTGATTCTGCGACAGGCGGCGTCAACCGGGAGTCCCGTCTCTACCCCTTGATCAAGCTGGTGACTGAGGCGGGTGTGCGTGATATTTCCATAGAACAGCTCGAGTCCCTCTATACCAGTAAAGTAACTGTAACTTAAGGAAGCTCTGATTAAGTCTGGGTTGAATTTTTCGGGAGATAGAATGTTTCGATTCAAGGCGTAAATCGTAGAGAATAGTCTGCTATTTTCAAGATTTGAAATGCAGAAGTGGGGCATTTTAGCCCTGAAAAATAAATTCATGACTTATTCAGAGGTCCCTTAAATGATGTTGACGGTTTGCATGAGGGTGAAGTGATGATAAATGCCCTGCCTGCCCTCTCATCCCCTAATTACTGCACCCTGGAGGAGAAATGTTCGAAGAACCATACCGCTGGGTCGAGGCGATTCAGAACCGCCGGGACTATCTACAAGAACAGCTTTCAGGCGGCAGCCCTGTGGTTGCCCTTCCGTATGATAAAGGCATTTTATTCGCGACGGTCGGAAAGGGTTCTGCGAAACTCTTTGAAATATATGATTTGATCGCCCTGGGTGGCATTGGCCATCCTGCCGATCTTGAAAAACTTCGGAATGTTGTTCTGGATATCTCTCATGTCGAAGGCTTTAACCGATCACCCGGTGATGTCACGATCCGTCGCCTGATGAAGTTCGGTCTCGCCCCCATGGTGAAACAGGCCTTTGAGGAAGTCCTTCACGCACCTTATATTGTGAAAATTCTCATGGCAGAAATCAGCCCGGTGTCGGGAAAACGTCTTTTCTTCCGTTTGAACTATGACGGAGTCTTTGACGAAGCAGATCACGGAATGGTTCTCGCAGGAGACGCTGAGACGACGAAGCGAATGGAGTCTTACTTCGAGACGATCGACAAGAAATCAGACCCGCCATTAAAAAAGACGCTCCAGGCTGCTTTGAGATTATGGGCAATTTCTATTTCCCCATCACCAGATGACGAAAAGAAAGCAGGATCACTTCCGGGCAATGGGGAACTTGACCGCCTCCTTAAAAAACATCTCAAAGACCACGAGATTGAACTGGCCTTTCTCGACCAAACACAAGCCGGAAGTGCAAAATTCAGAATTTCTTCACAGAAGGAAATCCAGGCCGGTTTAAAAGGATGGTTGTAACGATCAGCTTACCTGGATTTTCCTTCAGGGCAAGGAACGAGGATCGTAGAACCGGAACGTATGGTGTATGCGTGAGGATTCGAGTACCGCAGAAACGACACCATGGAGAAAAAGATGGGTGAGCTGAATCGTTACGGATGGCTTTGAGTGATGGAATCGCGCATCATCGGACTTGAAACTGAATATGGCTGCCTCCTCAAGGAAGGAAGCCAGAGCGAAACACCTGAAAGCATCTCCCGCCAGATCAAGGATCACATCTTTCAAAAAAGAAAGCTCGGTTTAGTGGACCTTCACCATAGGGCCCATGACGAGCCGCCGGGAAATGGTGGGTTTATATCAAATGGCGGGCGGATTTATCTTGACATGGGGCATCTCGAATATGCGACGCCGGAATGTATCGATCTCGCAGACCTGGTTGCGCATGACCGTGCAGGAGATCGCATCCTGCAAGAGGCGATTGAAGAGTTGGGCCTGTCGGATCGTGTATCCATCATCAAGAACAATGTCGACCATCGGACCGGGGCGACTTTTGGATCACATGAAAACTATCTGGTTGGGCGCGACTTTCCTTTCTCATATGAGGGTTTGGGGCAAATGATTCCCTTCCTGGTGACCCGGCAGATCTTCACCGGTGCCGGTAGGGTGGGGGTCCAACTTGCGCCAGAGGGTTGGGTGGTACTTGGAGAAGGAAAAAGTCCCCCCGTTCGTTATCAGATTTCCCAGCGTGCAGACCACATCGTCAATGATTTTTATCAATGGGTTCAATTTAATCGCGCTATTATCAATACACGGAATGAGCCTCTGGCCGACCCCGCTCGTTTTCGCCGTATCCACCTTCTCCTGGGCGATTCAAATATGCTTGAATATGCTGTCGCGCTGAAGTTCGGGACGACCTCCCTCGTCTTGTCCTTGATTGAAGCGGGGGCGGGACCGACAGGTCTGGCACTGCTTGATCCGGTTTTTGATTTAAAACAGATTTCGCGGGATCAAGAGAGAGAATGGATTGTGACGCTTGAAAGCGGGAAGAAAATTCCGGCGATAGAAGTTCAGGAGGCATTCTTCCACGCGGCGGAAAGACATTTAAAAGGGAAAAATCTGGATACGGATTGGACCATTAATGAATGGGGGCGGACCCTGGAGGCCTTGGCCAATGACCCGGAGCAGCTTATTGGAAAGGTTGATTGGATCTCGAAGGAATGGCTCCTTCAGACTTTTCTGGAGGCAGAGAGTGCGGACTGGGATGAGACCTGGATGGCGAGTCTGGACCTTGAATACCATAACCTGAACCGTGATTCGGGACTTTCATTTGCGCTTGAAGACGAGAATAAAGCGGCCCGCCGGACAACAGATGATGCGATTGCTCTTGCCGTGTCGGCCCCTCCGAGAAATACACGTGCCTCGGGTCGCGGAGAGCTCATACATTCGCTGCTCCAACAGAAGAGAGCCTACGTCATCAACTGGGCAACCTTTTACATTGATGGAAAAGAATTGCTCCCTATGGAAGATCCCTTTATGACATATACCTCAGAAGTCCAGGCTTATCTAAGAACTGGACAAGAGAAATAGTATATTTTATTGAGGCCTTCACAGAGATGGATTCATGCAGATTGAGGGTTTACCCCAAGATTCAATCTCTGATCTTGGAGTAACAGGCTTGCCTTGACAGAGGACAAGATAATCTCTATGATCCCTCACTGGTGTTTAATAGGCTTAGCGGATAAGAGATGAATTTAGTTGTTGTTGGAACCCAATGGGGAGATGAAGGGAAGGGGAAAATTGTTGACCTTCTCTCGGAATGGGCCGATTGTGTTGTCCGGTATCAAGGTGGACACAACGCGGGTCATACGGTTGTGATTGGCGATGATTCCATCGTGCTTCATTTGATCCCGACGGGTCTCCTTCATCCCAAAAAGATCGGGGTCATCGGGAACGGGGTTGTTGTTGACCCGAAGGCACTTCTTGAGGAAATCTCTTTATTAACCTCCAAGGGAATAGATGTGTCGGGACGTCTCTTCCTGAGTGAAGCGGCGCATCTCATCATGCCGTATCATAATGCGATTGATCATGCCAGCGAAAAGAAGAAGGGGTCACTGAAAATTGGAACAACCGGTCGGGGAATCGGTCCGGCCTATGGCGACAAGATGTCCCGGATCGGAATTCGCATCTCTGATCTGATGGATAAAGAGCAGTTTAGAGAGAAACTGGAACGCAATATTACTGAGATGAATTATTTCCTTCGGCAGATCTATCAGGAAGACGGTTTTGATTTGGAGAAGGTTTTCCGCGAATATATCACTTACGCGGAACTGATGAGGCCCTTCGTCGCCGATACGAGCCTCCTCCTTAATAAGGCGATTGACCGCGGCCAAGATCTTCTCTTTGAAGGCGCCCAGGGGACCCATCTTGATGTTGATCTGGGCACATATCCCTATGTAACTTCTTCAAATTCAGGCGTGGGCGGAGCATGTGCCGGAACGGGTGTCGGACCCACACGGCTAGATGAGGTGATGGGAGTCACCAAGGCCTATACCACACGGGTTGGAAGTGGACCCTTCCCCTCTGAGTTGAATGGCCCGATGGGAAAAACTTTGCGCGAAAAAGGGAATGAATTCGGCGCGACAACGGGACGACCCAGGCGTTGTGGCTGGTTTGATGCCATATTGGTCCGTTACGCCGTTCGGGTCAACCACCTTGCTTCCCTGGCGGTGACGAAGTTGGACATTCTGGATGGCCTGCCGGAGATAGAAGTTTGTGTGGGATATAAAGTGGGAGATAAAGTCTACCGGGAGATGCCTTCCCCATTAAGAATGCTTGAAACATGCACCCCGGTGCTGGAGCGCTTTTCAGGGTGGGAGTCATCAACCTCGGGAGCTACCTCGTACGATCAGCTCCCTAAAAACGCAAAGATTTACCTGGAAGCGATATCCGAACGGGTGGGTTGCAGGATTGACCTGATTTCAGCAAGTTCGAAACGGGGAGAGACAATCGTCCTTCGAAATCCCTTCCATAAAAATCTCTAAGTTTTTCCCGGTTTTATTTTCTTTTTTATGAGTTCGGCCCCTTTTTTCCCAGAGAGGAGCATTGAACCGAATGCGGGTCCCATTCGAGGGGTCCCGAAGATAGCTGCCACCGAAAGGCCGACGGCAAAAAGTTGAGGATAGACCTCGCCGGTGTTCTTCATGACCATCTCTTCTGATCGATCCACCCACATTGCGCCATTTCCAGGAATGGTTTGATAGAGCTTCCGTCTGGCCAGGAGCTGAAGCAGGACGGCGTCGTGGCCGGTGGCATCAACCATGATCTTTGCCTCCAGTGCGATTGGGTCGATATGGGCTGCATCGTGTCCCATGACCTCGACTGAGTATGAATTGACAACCACCCCTTCGAGCCGTTGATCCTCTCCACGGAGGACAAGATCGACGACCTTCGTCATATTCAGAAGTTTCATTCCGGCATCGTATGCCGATCCAATCAACTTTGCTGTGGCGTGGGGCGGATCGACGATGTACATCTCTTTTGAGATCTTCTTGCAGGGAACACCGATCTTCAACAGAATTTCCTGAGCCGGATGCGCGATCGTTGCCTTGTTCATCAGGTATCCGCCGTTCCAGAATCCCCCCCCTAAATGATTCAACTGCTCAATCATCACAACCTTGTACCCGGATAAGGCGAGTTCTCTTCCACAGACGAGTCCGGCCGGTCCGGATCCGATGATCAAGACATCGGATTCGATCATCTGGTCGAAGGCCTGAAAATATTCACGCGCAATATTTCGCGTGATATCCGCCTCTTTCAGGGGTTCAATTTCTCGGGCTTCCATTTCCTGATTCTCCTCTTAATGATAAATATTTGAGCCCTTTTTTATGAATTCTTCTGATTTTTCGGCCATCCCGAGTTGGAGTGACTCTTCTTCCTTGAGGTCGTGTTCTGCGGCATATTTCCGAACATCTTCCGTGATCTTCATCGAGCAGAAGTTCGGTCCGCACATCGAGCAGAAGTGGGCTATCTTTGCTCCCGGGGTGGGAAGGGTTTCGTCATGATATTCTCTTGCGGTATCAGGGTCGAGGGAAAGGTTGAACTGGTCGTCCCATCGAAATTCAAAACGGGCCTTCGAGAGGGCGTTGTCCCGTGCCTGTGCACCGGGATGCCCTTTGGCAAGATCGGCGGCATGTGCCGCGATCTTGTACGTAATGACGCCGATCTTGACGTCTTCCCGGTTTGGCAGGCCGAGGTGCTCTTTCGGGGTGACATAGCAGAGCATGGCACAGCCGAACCACCCAATCATGGCTGCGCCGATGCCGGAGGTGATGTGATCATATCCGGGCGCGATATCGGTGACCAGGGGACCAAGGGTATAGAAAGGGGCCTCATCACACTCTTTAAGCTGTTTTTTCATATTTACCTGGATCATCTGCATCGGGACATGACCCGGTCCCTCAACCATGGTCTGGACTTCGTGTTTCCACGCGATCTTGGTCAATTCTCCGAGGGTTTCCAACTCGGCGAACTGGGCGGCATCATTTGCGTCGGCGACTGATCCGGGACGGAGGCCATCCCCGAGGCTGAAGGCAACGTCGTAGGCCTTCATGATCTCGCATATTTCTTCGAATCGGGTATAGAGAAAGTTTTCCTGGTGATGTGCGAGACACCATTTTGCCAGGATTGCACCTCCGCGGGAGACGATCCCGGCCACCCGCTTGGCTGTCAGGGGAACATAGCGGAGAAGGACACCGGCATGAATCGTGAAATAATCGACCCCCTGTTCCGCTTGTTCAATCAGGGTGTCTCTGAAAATGTCCCAGGTGAGTTCTTCGGGTTTTCCGTTGACCTTTTCAAGGGCTTGATAGATCGGGACCGTACCGATGGGAACAGGGGAGTTGCGCAGGATCCATTCTCGGGTTTCATTAATATTCTTTCCCGTGGAGAGATCCATCACGGTATCTGCCCCCCAGCGGCTGGACCAGATCATCTTTTCAACTTCCTCTTCAATAGACGAGGTGACCGTGGAATTTCCGATATTGGCATTGATCTTCACAAGAAAGTTGCGTCCGATGATCATCGGCTCCGACTCGGGATGATTGATGTTGTTTGGAATAATGGCGCGTCCCCGCGCTACCTCATCCCGGACAAATTCCGGCGTAATAGATGAAGGGATATTCCCCCCCCATGGGTTTCCGGGATGCTGGAAAGAAAGGTTTTTATCCAGGCGAGACTGCTCCAGACATTGGTTCTCACGGATCGCGATGTATTCCATTTCCGGGGTGATGTTTCCTTTTTTTGCATAGTGCATTTGTGACACATTATGGCCGGATTTGGCTCGAAGCGGTTTTCGAATGTGTTCAAAACGAAGCGACTTCAAGGAAGGATCGGAGGCACGCTGACGGCCATAGGCGGAGGAAATCCCCGCGAGTTGTTCTGTATCGCTGCGTTCTTCGATCCAGCGGGAACGGAGCGGGGTCAAACCTTTGTGTAAATCGGTCTTGACCCTCGGATCGGTATAAGGACCAGAGGTATCATAAACCAGAAATGGGTGATTTTCTTCTGTTACGCCATTGATTCCGGATGTGGGGGTTAATTCGATTTCCCGCATCGGGACACGAACCCCTTCTTGTGCGCCATTTACATATACCTTTCGAGAGGCCGGCAAGGGTTTATTTGACACAATCTCCGGGTCTGACGACTTATCGGAAATTGCACTGCTTGAACCGTTTCCATTTTGATTTGTCGGTGATTCACTCATTAGTCCGCTCCTTTCCCATCAATCAGGTTCCATTAAAAAGCCGTACCCGAAGGTACGGCTTGCAAGCTCAAACCGGTCTCCCTTCGCTGGTATTAACCAGATCAGGTTCATAGGGTTGTTCCGAAGTTCCGGAACTCTCAGCTAGGACGGCACCCCTGAATCGATTTTCATTATTACACAGGTTTTCAGGCTGAGTCAATTCCTCTCAATACAGAAAACTGGCTCTTTCAGCGTAGGACTATTAGAGCATGAAGAGGACCCAGATATAGGCTGTATAGATGCTGAGAAGGAGGAGACCCTCCGATCGCCTCAAGACAAAACCGGTCCGAAGGAGAGGGAAAAGAAGGAGTGTTAGGCCACCCATAAGGGGGAGATCCCGTACAAGAAGATCGGACCGCATCGGGAGAGGTTGCGCGATAGAGGACACCCCGAGGACGCCGAGAAGGTTGAAGATGTTGCTCCCGAGGACATTCCCGATTGCAATATCATCTTTATTGCGCCAAACGGCGAGTATCGATGTGGCCATTTCCGGCAAGGATGTTCCAATGGCAATGACGGTCAAGCCGATAACCAATTCTGAAATCCCGGCGATTCGTGCCAGCCCAACCCCTCCATCCACCAAAAAATCTGCACCAACAAGCAAAAAAACAAATCCGATGATGAGTTTTCCGGTATTCAGCAGAAGCCCCTCCTGTTTTTTCCCGCCTTTGGAGTATTCTGCCGCAACCTCGGGGCCTTCCCCTTTGGACCAGCGATAGAGTAAGAGGATGTATACAAGCAGTCCGGTAAAGAGAAATATTCCATTCCACCTGGATATCTCTCCGATAAAACCAAAGATGAAGAGGCCTGCACTTAAGGCGATCAGAAGGGGGACTTCAAAACGGACAAGGCGCAACTGCACCTTCAAAGGGCGTATAAGCGACGCCAGTCCGAGGGCAAGGCAGATATTGCTGATATTGCTTCCAACGACATTTCCAACGGCGACGTCACTTTGGCCGCCCAAGCTGGCGAATATCCCCACGGCCATTTCCGGGGCAGAGGTCCCCAAGGCGACGATGGTCAAACCGACGACCAGAGGGCTGACCCCGAAGCGTCTTGCAAGGTTAGAAGCGCCGGAGACCAGGACATCCGCCCCAATCGTTAGAAGCACAAGTCCGAAGAGAAGCCAGAGAAGGTGCGTCATCATGTGTATGGCAGTTTCCTTAATGATTTGCGGTTAAAAAGGACGATTACTGTAGATCCCGGTTGATCTCCTCCAGTATGGATCGGAGAGGTCGCCCTTTTTTTACGGCAAGGCGTTTTGCCTCTCTGAATTCAGGACGACGGCGGGCTGCTTTCCCATTCCTGAATGCGGTCTTGATATGAACAGGTCCATGCCGTGTATTTTCTTTTTTTATTTCTCTCCTGAGCGTTTTTCGGGCGACCTTTTCAATACGAACCCCAAGCGTGGTCGTTTCGTCAAAAAGGATCTTAACCATCTTATCAGATTGCGCGGATGGAGAGAGGACGGTGATTAGTATTGCCGGTCGTCCCTTTTTCATGATAATCGGTGTGAGGAAAACATCGAGCGCACCGGCTTCAAAAAGCGTTTCGAAAACATGCTCATAAATCTGGGGATTCATGTCATCGATATTGGTTTCAATCCGGACCACTTCGTCTTTGTCAAAGACCTCTTCCCGACTCCCGACGAAGAGACGTAAGAGGTTCGGATGTTCATAATAGTGGCTTCCGGCGCCGACGCCGATCTTTTTGACCGTCATCAGGGGGAGGGGAACAAATCCGGAAGCAAGGGTCGTGATAATGGCTGCCCCCGTCGGTGTGGTCAATTCGCCCGCAATGCCCGTGGCATAGACCGGGATACCCTTTAAGAGGTATGCCGTCGCGGGAGCGGGGAGGGGGAAGGTATGTCCTGAGGTTTTTTTGATCCCCGTACCCACATGGATGGCAGAGGCATAGACCTGATCAACCCTGAGAAGGGAGAGCCCGGTAAGGGCGCCGACAACATCGACTAGGGTATCGATATCGCCCACCTCATGAAGACGGGTGTTTGCACTGCGCTTTCCGTGAGCAGAGGCCTCTGCCTGTGCCAGACGTCTGAAAATCTCAAGTGCTCCCTTCTGCATCGCCTTGGAGAGTCGGCTTTTCAGGAGATGCTGCTCGATCTGGGAAAAGGTTTGAAAGGGGCTAAGCTTTTTCGGGTTGAGGACGTCAATCTTGGTGCCGGCCAGTCCGACACGGCGAACACGGCGCTTCTTCAAGGTGCATCCGGGCAGGTCTAATTTGTCAACCGTATCCTGAAGGTCTCCGATCTTGACGCCAGCGTCTACAAGTGCCCCCAAGATCATGTCACCGCTGATCCCTGAGAAACAGTCAAAATAGGCAACATTCATTATAAGTCTCTTTTTTAATTTGTTCCCGGAGGACGGGAAACAAGGTATGCGAGGGTTATTTATGGGCAATAATATAGGCGAACTCAGCTTCTAATGTGGTCATGATCCCAATGCCGTAAGCCTCGTCTGGCGGGGTTTCATTATGAAGGCGTTCGTGATCTTTCAGGACGTTAATGGTTTCCGTGATCCATTCTCCCTCCTTAGCGGCTCCGCTTTCCAGGATGATCACTGTCGGGCGAAAAAAACCTCCGGAAATTTCCGAACCGACGGCCTTGATACTGCTCCAGGCATATTTCGTGATCTTTGGAATACCGATAATATCCTTTCCCAGGGAGACATAGAGGGTCGCATTTTTTTCTTTTTGCGGGTTGTTCGGAACCTTGATCATCCGCCATTTCCAGGAAATAAATGGATATTCATTCGGGTTCCATTTTATCTTTTTAAAGATCCGGTTCGGCCGTCCGTTGGCATGTAGAAAGGAAAGGTCACCCTTTTTTTTGAACTCGTAAATCTCGGTCGGTTCTGGATTTTCCCTGTTGGCTTTCCACCCGATGGGAAGACCATTTTCGCCAATTTCAGAAAAATCTTCAAGAACAATTAATTCACCAATTTCCCCGGTCCACCCTCGGATTGGGCTAAAAACAAGAAGGAGAAACGTGAACAGGAAAGTGGTTGATCTTAAATTCATACTGCTGTGCTCCGTTTGATCAAAAAGTCTCAATCATCCCTAGATTTTAACAGAATATTGGTCAGTTTCCAAGTGGATGAGGATTCAGGTGCCTTGTCTCCTTTCTCACTAAAGTCTGTGGTATGATAACCCCTTGTAAAAATTCTGATCCAAGCACGGGCTCCCCTATGAAATTCTCAACCCTTGTTGGTTATTTTGAAAAGCTAGAGGCCACCCGGAAGCGCCTGGAGATGTTTGACCTCCTGGCGGAGCTTTTTCAACTGTCGGGTGTGTCGGAAATTGACAAGATCATCTACATGACACAGGGAGAGCTCTTGCCCCCTTTTCATGGTGTCAATATTGGGATGTCCGAGAAGTATCTCCTTCGTGCCATTTCAGAAGAGGCGGGTGTAGATCTGAATGAGGTTTCTCAGGAATTTAGAGTTCTTGGAGATCTGGGAAAGGTCTCAGAAAAATATTTCAAAAATGAAGGAAAGGAAATTTCGGTCGAGGAAGTCTATCAGAAGGTTCACGATATCGCATCAGTGCACGGAGAGGGGAGTGTCGATCAGAAGATTCATGCCGTCGCTACACTTCTTGGAGCGGCATCTTCAGTAGAAGCAAAATATATTACAAGGTTTCTGGCCGGAAAGCTCCGCTTGGGTTCGGGGGATGCAACCGTTCTGGAGGCATTGGCCCTTTCAAAGGGAGATCGGGCATATCGTTCCTTCCTTGACCGGGCCTATCACATTACTTCCGATCTGGGTCTGGTCGCCAGAACTTTTTTTCAGTCGGGAGAGAAAGGGGTTCGGGATATTTCTGTGAGGCTCGGATATCCGATTCGACCGGCCCTCTGTGAACGCCTTTCCTCCTCGGAGGAGATTATAGAAAAGATAGGACGTTGTTCGGTCGAGGCTAAATATGATGGTTTCAGATGCCAGGTCCATCAGGGGAAAGATGATTTTGCCATTTTTTCAAGGAACCAGGAGCGGACGACGCCCATGTTTCCAGAGATTGAAGCGGCTATGCGTCAATTATTCCAGAATGAAGAAGTTATCCTGGAAGGAGAGGCCCTTGCCTATGACGAGCTGACGGGTGATCTTTCTCCCTTTCAGGTGACAATTCAGCGGAAAAGAAAGCATGGGATCTCAGAGTTTGCCAAAAAAGTGCCCCTGCGCTTTTTTGTTTTTGACCTTTTGTATTATGCGGGCGTGGATTACACGGGGCGTCCCTACCATGAACGCCGGAGCAAGCTTCTGCAACTCATCAAAAAAAATGATGTCATAGAGGTTTCCAGGGCAGTGGAGACTGGAGACCCGGAGGAGGTGACACATTTTTTTGATGAGGCGGTCGAGCAGGGTCTGGAAGGCATTGTGGTCAAACGCCTGGAGGGTCCCTACGCGGCCGGATCCCGGAACTTTAACTGGATCAAGCTGAAGCGAAGCTACAAAGGAGAACTCTCCGACTCGGTGGATCTCTGTATTATTGGCTATTATGCGGGAAAGGGGAAGCGGGCGAATTTCGGGATTGGAACCATCTTAAGTGCCGTTTACGACAAGGCCTCTGATCGCTTCAAGACCATCTCGAAGGTCGGGACAGGGTTTTCAGAGGAAGAACTGATCCAACTTAAGGACCTCCTGGATCAAATCCGCTCCCCGAAGTGTCCTGCAGACATTGATTCCGAAATGACCCCGGATGTTTGGGTTTTGCCGAAATATATTGTTACGGTTACTGCAGATGAGATTACGCGCTCTCCCAGCCATACCGCGGGACGGGGTGCGTCGGGAATCGGTTATGCCCTCCGTTTCCCGAGGGTGCAAGGCTTTATCCGGTCGGACAAGTCCGAGAAAGAGGCCACAACGGTTTCTGAGATTGTATCGATGTTTAAGCGTCAAAAGAATGTGAAGATGGGCTAAGCATGTTTATTCTTATTTTAAAGACAAAACTACGGGTCTTGCTTCGAATTCTGGCTGAAGAGTGGGCGACCTACTTCATTCTGGGTCCGGTTATGGTCGGATCGGTCGTCTTACTGGGTAAGCGTATTTTTAAAGATTTTGGTGCAGGGATTGGTGCGGTCCAGGCCGTTAATTTATCAGAAGAAACTGTTCTTCGACTGTCTATTATGATGCTTTTCCTGAAGGTATTCTTTAACTTTCTTCCGCTTGCGAGACGCTTTTACCCCACAGAGCGGCGGCTCACCATAGATGATCTTCTTCCCATCCGGTTTGATACGCGCTACCAGGTCTTTTATGTGGAGCAGCTGGTTCGGGACTTCTCCTTTTTTGTCGTGGTCACCTTCCTTCTAATATTTTTTGGGAAGGACGACCTGGTCCCCTGGGCCTTGATGATCTGGCTTTTCTTCCCTGGGATCGAGATCGGTTTTACCCTGACTTGGATTCATTTGAGATCTCCAAACCGCCTTGAACTCTTGTGTTTCCTGCTTATTCTGTCCTATTTTTTCTGGACCTTCCCGATCGATGTGATTGGTTTTTGGGGTGATTTTATAACCCCGATACTGGTTTTGATGGGATATTGGGGTTTTGGAAAATGGCGATATCGCGATGTCGGCCGTTTTGAGCAATCGTTCAGCCGGGGTCAGGAGGGGAAGATCCTGTCGAATCTCATCCCGTCATTCTCTCGCGGCCTGGTCCGCATTCTTCCGAAGGCAGTTGGCTCACAGGTATGGCGCGATCTGGTCCTGAGCTTCCGTAACTTTGTGCCCGCTTTCTGGAGAAACTTTGCCTTGGCAGGAGGATGTTGTCTGGCGACCGCGGTCCGGGGAGACCTCTCTCCTGTTGCGATTTGTGCGGTAGCCGTCTTTCTGATGGCCACAACGGCATCTCCGCTTTTTGCATTACAGCGACCGTTTCGCGCATCTGATTTTGTCCTGCCTATCCCTCAGGAGCGGGTTTGGCGGGCAAAGGTGGTCTACTCTATTCTGATTTCACTCCCGATCCCGTGGATCATCTGGGGGATTGAAATATGGGTCGGGCCGACTTCGGCTCAGGAGAGTCTTGGCCTCTTGGTCACGCTTCTTCTTCTCGGAATTGCCGTGGCCGCACTGACCGGTGGAACCATTTGTGAAGGCGATCAGAAACCGGCACTTCATATCATCATTGCTTGCTTCCTGACTGTTTTGGCAACGCTCTTTATAGGGGCCTTTCATCCCGCACTCTTTGTGCTTGTCTTTCCCGTCTTAAATTATTTTCGGGGTGCCGCGGCATTCCGGCTCGAAAATGAGGAGTTTGGCTGAAACATGTTGATCCATTTATCAGGAATTACGAAGAACTATGGAACGTTTAAGGCCTTGGCCCCCCTTGACCTGAAGGTAGATGGTGAAATTTGGGGGATTATTGGAAACAACGGGGCTGGAAAGTCGACACTGATGAAGATGATTGTCGGTCTCCTCCCTCCGGACAAGGGGATCATCGAGATTGGTGGAAAGCGAATTAAAAAGGAGCCTGAGGCGGTTAAAAAATACATCGGCTACCTCCCGGAATCGCCGATGCTTTATCCGAGGTTGACGGCGGAGGAATTGCTGACCTATATCGCCGAGATCAAGGAGATCTCAGAGATTAGCAAAGAGGTGGATCACTGGCTTGAAATTTTTGGGCTTTCAGAAAAGAGAAAATCATTGTTGAGTGATCTCTCTTATGGCATGAAAAAGAAGATCGCCCTTTCATCGGCTTTTCTGGGTAAGCCGTCTCTCCTGGTTTTGGATGAACCTTTTAACGGGCTGGACGTTGCGACGATGGAGTTATTGGCCGGAATCATTGCCGAATCAAACCGTGCAGGGGCAACGATTCTCATCTCCAGTCACCTGATGGAGTATATCCACCGCCTCTGTCATCATGTCATGATTCTTAAGGGAGGAATTGTGGTTGGTGAGGGAAGGCCCGAGTCCTTAAAAGAGAAGGCGAAAGCCGACTCGTTCCATGATACCTTTCTGCATTTTATCCAGGGGGAGAAATGAAGCTCGGTTTTGTGCAAATGGATTGCCGCTTCGGCGAGGTTGAAAAGAACCTTGAAAAGGCCATCGGCTTCATTTTAAGAAAAAAGTCCGATTTATGGGTCTTGCCGGAGCTGTTCAATACCGGTTATCAATTTGTCTCAAAAAAAGAGGTTGCAGAGCTCTCCGAAGCAGTTCCCGGAGGACCCACGACACAGCGTCTTATTGCGATCGCAAAAGAGCGAAAAACAACGATTGTTGCGGGGCTTGTAGAACGGAGCGGCAGGGACTTGTATAACGCCTCTGTCCTCGTTGGACCCAAAGGTCTCATTGGAGTTTACCGGAAAATTCACCTCTTCTACGAAGAAAAACAATGGTTTACTCCAGGAAATCTTCCCTTTTCGGTTTACCCTGTGGGATACAAAAGTGATAAGGGAGGGACCTTAAAAGCCCGGATCGGAATGATGATCTGTTTTGACTGGATTTTTCCTGAGTCGATGCGGACCCTGGCCTTGCTCGGTTCCGATATCATCTGCCACCCGGCAAACCTGGTCCTGCCGTATTGTCCTGACGCGATGGTAACCCGTTCTTTGGAAAACAACGTCTATGCGGTCACGGCCAATCGTGTTGGGGTCGAGTTTCGCTCAAAAGAGTCACTCACCTATATCGGGAGAAGTGAAGTGGTTGACCCAGGCGGGAAAATCATTTTCCGTGCCTCTGATAAAAAGGAGGAGGCTTGTGTCGTCTCAATAGACCCGAAACGCGCACGGAACAAGCGCTTGAACCGGTTTAATGATATATTGCGAGATCGGCGGGAAGGGTTTTATATCTGAAGTCTGAGGTAAAATAAGCGGGTCTTATTCTCCAGCCTTTCCATCAATAGAATAGCCCACCAGACCGAACTGAATCCGGTTCATTTTTTTTTGATAGTTGATATTGTAATAGTCGTATCCGTAGTCATATCTCATATACCAACGAATATCTTTCCATTTAAAGTGACGTGCCGCCATTAGCACCTCGAACTTGATCTGGATGTTGTCTCCAAAAGTAGTCTTGACATTTTGACTCCCGTCCACCGGATTTTTTACTACAAAATCACGACCCATCTTATATCCGAGGCCAAGCCGAAGCAAGGTGGGTGTCCATTGTTTTAAAAAGGGGTTCGAGTGGGCGGATAAGAAGAGTTCCTTGTCAGGATATTGATCGTCCTGTTCCGGTTCCCAGGTCCCTCCTGTGAGAAAGGACCGGTAGGCGATGCGCCAGTGAGTGGCAAACCAAAGGTCGTTCTTGTGGTGGGCCGCAAGTTCTATGTATTCGCTTGAAAAGCTACCGGTTTCGGTGTTGGTGCTGCCATCGGGGTTGAAGTGGGGTCCTTGCTGTCCGTTGGAGTAGTGGTGAACGCCAAGAGAAAGATAACTGAATCGACCCATTTCTTTCGCCCAGCTTTTGTTCCAATAGAAAACACGCAGTCCCGGATTGTAACTCGGGGTCCTTACCGGCGACGATGTGGAGGTGAACTGCCTGATCTGCAATCTGACCGGCAGATGTAATTGAAGATGGTGCGGACTCTGTTTACTGGTCGCGCTTTTCCACCAGACATAGTTGATATTGAATTCTGCCTCGTAGTAGATACCATCGACTTTAAGATTGTTGTCCAAATCCACGCCGCCAAGTAAGGTGACGTAAGTAAGATTAAGATGTTCCAGGATCTCTTTATCGAATGGGTTTTGTGACTCCTGTATTGGATGAGGATGCGCCTGTGCCGAAGTGGCGACCACAAGGATCAATAGTCCGGCGAAGAAACGATACGTGTAGCGTGTCATAAAGTATTCCAGCATCCTTTGGCGAGTAAACCCATGGGTCATGGTCTTGAAAGGTTATTGTATGGTTACTATATTTCGAGGGCCGTGCTTAGTTTCTGTAGAGTATCGAACAACGGCGAGATTTGCAATTTTACCGTAGGTTTTTAATCGGAATGAACCTGTCCCAGGCCTTTAATTGCAGACCTTTGAGGTAAAAAAATTATTGACAAGAAGTGGGATTTTTGCCTATTATCCTGGGATTCTTACGGGCCTTCTTTGTGTGAAGGATGAAAGATTGGTCTTTGAGGGGGGCGTAGGTGAGCTATCCCCCCTTTTTTTTGTTCTCATAATCATAACATATTGAAAACAATAGTGACTTGACTCAAATTAATTATTGGAGGTAAGGTTATGGCAAAGGTTTTGGAGGGTCCGGGAATGGGGCTTCTCTCAAAGTGGGGGATGGCGGTTCCTCACTATGTGGTGATTACAGAGGCAGAGCAGCTTGAACGTCTTGCGCAAGCCAATCCCTGGTTGAGAGAATCAAAGCTCGTCACAAAAGCGCATGAAGCGATCGGCTCCCGAATGAAGTTGGGTCTGGTCAAGGTGGGGATCGACCTAGATGGTGCGGAAAAGGCGGCCTCGGAGATGCTGGGCAAAGAGATTTCGGGCATCACTATTTCTCAAGTTATTATCTCGGAGATGATTGATCATAATGAGGAATTTTATCTGGCCGTTCAATCAACCCGTGACGGAGCCGAGATCCTTCTGGCGAGTATGGGCGGGATCGAGGTGGAGTCCAACTGGGAGAAGGTTAAAAAGACATCCATTCCGCTGGGGACCGATCCGACAAAAGACCAGTTGGTTACATTAGCGAAAGAGGCGGGTTTTGAAGGGGGACTTGAGCAAAATGTCGCTGAGTTTGCGATCAAACTCTTCCAGTGCTATGACCAGGAGGATGGAACTTATCTCGAAATCAATCCCCTGGTTCGGCGCGATGGGGATGGGGAATTGATGGCCCTGGATGCGGTGACGATGGTAGATGCGGATGCCCGTTTTCGGCATCCGGATTGGAACTTCAGCTTTGCGTCTGAATTTGGCCGCCCTTATTCTGATGCGGAGAAGGCGATCCTCGAGATCGACACGCGCATTAAAGGTTCGGTCAAATTCATCGAAATTCCGGGGGGTGATACC
Source organism: Candidatus Manganitrophaceae bacterium (assembly GCA_012960925.1). Lineage (NCBI taxonomy): Bacteria > Pseudomonadati > Nitrospirota > Nitrospiria > Candidatus Troglogloeales > Candidatus Manganitrophaceae > Candidatus Manganitrophaceae bacterium. Next base: position 56,139 of record DUAG01000057.1, on the reverse strand, counting down.
GCCCTTTTGCCGGCAGGAGGCGGGGCTTCGGTTTATTATTCAGACGCGGTCCTTGCCATGGGAGGAACACTGGCCAACTATGCTGAGTATTCCGGCGATCCTCCTGATTGGGCCGTAGAGGCATTGACTGAAAAGGTTTGTTCTCTGAAAGGGATCAAGCGAATTATTGTGGGCGGGGCGATCGCCAACTTTACGAATGTAAAGAAGACCTTCGGAGGGATTATTAATGGTTTCCGTAAGGCCAAGTCGGAAGGAAAAATGGACGGTGTCCAGATATGGGTGCGTCGCGGTGGTCCTTTTGAAAAAGAAGGTCTTGCCTCAATGAAAGCGCTTGAGAAGGAAGGGTTTGATATTCATGTCTATGACCGCTATACGCCCTTGACCGACATTGTTGATTATGCCACTAAAGGAGTTGGAAAATGAGTATTGTTGCAAACAAAGATACCCGTGTGGTGATTCAGGGGGGACCCGCCGCCGTGAATGCGGCGCGCCGCATGGCGGAGTTTTGTCATCTTATCTGTAAACCCTTGAATGTCCTGGCTTTTGTCTTTCCACCCGATGCCGGAAAGACCGTAGAAATTACGTTTGGGAGCGAGTTAGTTTCTGTCCCTGTTTTTAAAACCGTTGCTGATGCAACCCGCAGCTTCCCAGAGATTAACACCTCGCTTGTGTACATCGGTCCGAATCGTGCCTACAAGGGGACGATGGAGGCGCTCTTGGACCCGAATATCAAGGTGGTCTCCATGATTACCGAGGGTGTTCCTGAGAAGGACGCGAAATTGCTGAGCCTTAAGGCAAAAAAACTGGGAAAGACCTTCAATGGTCCTTCATCCATCGGGATCATTTCCGCGGGGGAATCCCGTCTGGGTGTGGTTGGCGGGTCATACGATAATCTTATTCTTTGTCAACTTCACAGAGCGGGTTCATTTGGTGTTGTGACCAAGTCGGGTGGCCTTTCCAATGAGATCATGTGGATTTGCAGCCAGTTTGCCGATGGAGTCACAACCGCGATCGGCATCGGGGGGGATACGTATCCGGGGTCGGACTATGTGACCTACCTCGAAATGTTTGAAAATGATCCTCAGACGAAGGCTGTTGTAATGGTCGGAGAGATGGGAGGGGACCTTGAAGAGCGGGCCGCGGCCTGGTATGGCGAGAAAAAACGCCGAATCAAGCTGATATCAGTTGTGTCCGGTTACTGTCAGGAAAAGCTCCCGAAGGGGATGAAGTTCGGCCACGCCGGCGCCAAGGAAGGGAAGCATGGTGAAGGCTCCGCCCGTTCCAAGGCGGAGGCCCTGTCCAAGGCCGGGGTGATTGTGCCGGATACCTTTGGAGGTCTTGGTCCTGTCATAAAGAAGACTTATGAAGAACTTTTGAAAGATGGGTCGATAAAAGCGCTTGCCGATGAGGACATGAAAAATATCCCGAGCCTTCCAAAACCGCTGGAAGAGGCGGTGAAGTCGGGTGAGGTCTTCGCCGAGCCCCTTTTGAAATCGACGATTTGTGATGACCGGGGAGAGGAACCGCAATATGTGGGTTATCCTGCGTCGGAGTTGATCAACAAGGGGTATCAGATCCCGCATGTGATTGGATTGTTGTGGGATAAGCGCCTGGTGAGTCCGGTGGAAGCCGAGATTATTAAAAGGATTGTTATGCTCTCGGCGGACCATGGTCCCTGTGTCTCCGGAGCCCTGGTGACGATTATTGCGGCAAGTGCCGGCATCCAGATGGCGCAAGCGGTCGCGGCCGGCTTGATTATGATCGGTCCTCGCTTTGGCGGGGCGGTAACCGGTGCGGGAACCTGGTTTAAGTACGGTGTTGAACACAAGATGACCCCTGAAGACTTTCTGACCCATATGAAGAAGAATGTTGGACCGGTTCCGGGGATTGGCCATCGCGTCAAGAGTGTCTCTAATCCAGACAAGCGGGTGAAGGAGTTAGTTTCTTTTGTAAAGTCACAAGGCATCCCGACCCCGCATCTTGATTTTGCACTTTCGGTCGAAAAGATCACAACGGCAAAAAAGGGAACCTTGATTTTAAATGTGGATGGGGCAATGGCCGCGATTCTGGTTGATATCAGCTTTCCGGTTGATTCTTTGAACGGGTTCTTCATCCTCTCCAGGACGATCGGTTTGATCGGTCACTGGGTGGATCAGAAACGTCAGGGAAGCCGTCTGGTGCGTCTCTTTAAATATCTCGCGAACTATGTGACCACAAAAAGGAGAGAAGTTCCACCGCTTGATTCTGTGTAAAATGAATGGTTGAAATAGCAGGGGGGGGGGGAGTCATGTCTATCGAATCAATTAAGAAGCTTTATCAATCCATGCCGGAACGCCTTGTTCAGGCCCGAAAGAAGTTTGGACGTCCGCTGACTCTGGCGGAGAAAATACTGGTGTCCCACGCGGATAATTTTGAAAATCAAGACTGGGAGCGAGGAAAGGCACAGCTCCTTCTGCGACCGGACCGGGTGGCGATGCAGGATGCGACGGCCCAGATGGCAATGCTGCAGTTTATCCAAGCAGACAAGAAACGGGTCGCGGTCCCAAGTTCTATTCATTGCGACCATCTGATTCGTGCCCAGAGCGGCGCCAAGGAAGATATCGAAATTGCCATCAATGAGAACCGGGAGGTTTATGATTTTCTCGGTTCCGCAGCGAAGAAATACGGAATTGGGTTTTGGAAACCAGGGGCCGGAATCATTCATCAGGTTGTTCTCGAAAACTATGCCTTTCCTGGCGGTTTGATCATTGGAACCGATTCGCATACCCCGAACGGTGGCGGGTTGGGAATGCTTGCCATTGGTGTGGGGGGGGCGGATGCAGGTGAGGTCATGGCCGGTCTACCCTGGGAGGTTCTTCATCCCAAGCTTCTTGGTGTCTGCCTGACCGGATCACTTAATGGCTGGACGGCGCCCAAGGATGTGATTCTCCACCTTTTGGGACTCTTGACGACAAAGGGGGGAACGAACAAGATTGTCGAGTATTTTGGTCCGGGGACCGAGACAATCAGTGCCACGGGCAAAGGAACCATTACCAACATGGGAGCGGAATTAGGGGCAACCACCTCAGTCTTTCCCTATGATGCCAAGATGGCGGCCTATTTAAAGTTGACGGAACGCGCTGACATTGCGGCGCTGGCCGACGAACATTCTGAACTTTTAAGGGCTGATCCAGAGGTTTTGGCTTCACCGGAAGACTATTTTGACCAAGTGGTCGAGATCAATCTCTCCGAATTAGAACCCTATGTGGTCGGGCCGCATAGTCCTGATCTTGCGCGTACAATATCGAAGTTGGCATCAGAGGCCAAAGAAAAAAACTACCCACAAGAGGTGAAAGCTGCGCTGATCGGGAGCTGTACCAACTCTTCCTATGAAGATATCTCCCGCTCTGCACATATCGCACAACAGGGTTTGAAGGCCGGGCTGAAGGCAAAGGTGCAATTCCTTGTCACCCCGGGTTCTGTACGGGTCTACGAAACGATAAAGCGAGATGGTTTCCTGGAAACCTTTGAGAAAATGGGCGGAACAGTCCTTGCGAATGCCTGTGGTCCCTGCATCGGGCAATGGAAACGCGAAGATGTTCAAAAAGGCGAAGCCAACTCCATCATCAGCTCATACAACCGTAATTTCCCTGGCCGGAACGACGCCAACCCTGAAACACTTTCTTTTTTGAGCAGTCCTGAGATTGTGACGGCGATGGCCTTTTCCGGCGATCTTCACTTTAATCCCTTAACCGATACCCTGAGGACATCCGATGGGACGGAAATTCGGTTTGAACCGCCCCATGGGGAGGAGCTTCCTCCCAGCGGTTTTGCAAATGCGGAGGGAGGATACATTGCTCCTGTAGACAACGGAGATGAAGTAAAAGTTGAGATATCCGCCAGTAGTAAGCGATTGCAATTGCTAAAACCCTTTCCAAAGTGGGACGGGCAGGATCTTTCAAGGCTGTCGCTCCTCCTCAAGGTGAAGGGAAAATGTACGACAGATCATATTTCTCCGGCAGGTCCCTGGCTGAGATATCGAGGACATCTTGATCAGATTAGTGACAATATGTTCCTTGGCGCAAACAATGTCTTTACCTCTGAAGCGGGGAAGGCCAACGATATTTTTTCCGGAGAGGGTAATCTGACGCCTTCAGCGGTGGCAAGACGGTATAAGGCAAAGGGTATCGGGATGATCGTTGTCGGTGATGAAAATTACGGTGAAGGAAGTTCTCGTGAACATGCTGCGATGTCTCCGCGTTTTCTCGGGGTTCAGGCGGTGATTACGAAAAGTTTTGCGCGTATTCATGAGACGAACCTGAAAAAACAAGGGGTCTTGCCCTTAACCTTTGTAAATCCTGATGACTGGGATAAAATTGGAGAAAAAGACAAGGTGAGCGTGGTCGGTTTGTCGGAGTTGGTCCCTGGAAAGCCGGTCGAACTCATTATTCATAAATCGGGCGGAGAAGAGGTCTCCATTCAGGCAGATCACAGTATGACTGTTGATCAAGTCGGGTGGTTTAAGGCGGGTTCCGCACTCAATGCGTTGGCAAAGTAAGATTAAACATAAAGTGTTGCAGTATTTTTTGAGTGGCGATCTTTCCGGAGAAAGATGTCCGTATTGTGAGGCAAAGAGATGACCCCTCTTCCTGTCAAGAGTGAGACGAATCGCTTGATTAAAGTCGAGATTATGGGGAAGGTTTATGAGATTCCCGCCGGATTGACGATGCTGCAGGCGATGTGGCATACCGGTTATGAGTTGCTTCGCGGAGCGGGTTGCCTGGGCGGGATCTGCGGGGCGTGTTCGACGACTTACCGGACAGAAGGCGATATCAAGATCAAGACCTGCCTGGCCTGTCAGACTGAGGTTGAAGATGGGATGTCTTTTTCTCTGGTCTATACCTATTACCCAAATCGGAAGATCCCCTACGATTTCGATAAGGTTAAAGATCCGAAGCAGGATCTCTTCCGATTTTATCCCGAAGCGGCCCTCTGCCGGAACTGCGACGCATGTACAGAGGCCTGCCCCAAAGGGATTGATGTTCGGACCGCTGTCTGGGAAGCGGCCCTGGGAAGGTTTGATAAGTGTTCAGAGCATTTCCTTCCCTGTGTCATGTGCAGCCTCTGCGTCCCGGTTTGTATTGCAGATATCGCCCCCAATCAGGTGGGTCTTTATGTTCGCCGATCCCAGGGGATTTTTTTCAATGAACGTCCTCCCCAGCTCTTAACGCGGATCGAGGAGATTAGAAAAGGCAAGTTTGAATCGGAATGGGAAAAACTCCTTCCCCCCGCGGGGGGATGATGAGTCGGTCTATTACGATTGAGTTTGACGGGGCCCCACATTATGTCCCGGAAGGCATTACGGTGATTCAGGCCATGTGGCATCTTGGTCACCCGATGATCCGGGGGATCGGATGCCTGAATGGTGTCTGCGGGGCCTGTACGATTACGATGCGCTCTCCCAGCCAGGGTGAAAGTCGAACAGCCTTGGCCTGCCAGACGATGGTGGAAGATTCGATGTCATTCACCTTCCTTCCGCCGGATGCGTCTAAAAAGGCGATTACCCCGCTTTCAGCAGAAGTGCCGGACGAAAAGAAACTTCTTCATTTTTATCCGGAGACAAAACGCTGTGTTGCCTGCCAGGCCTGTACCACCATCTGTCCTCAGGGAATTGATGTGATGGGGGGTGTGCGTGCCGCGATTAATGGTGAAATTTCTGCGGTGGCGGAAAGATTTACCTCCTGCGTGATGTGCGGACTGTGTTCAATGGTCTGTGATGCGCGTATCCGGCCACATCGGGTCGGGATTTTAGCCCGGCGTCTTTCCGTCGCAGCACATCCTGGGTCGACTGAACAACTCTACGTCCGAATTGACGAGATCAACACGGGAAGATACAAGGAAGAATGGGAACGCGTGATGTCATCATGATGTCATCTACATGCTCATGGAAAAATTGGGAATGGATAAGATAGAAGAGTCAAAGAACCGTGTCCAGGCGCTTCGCGCGTCTCGGAAAGATATAAAGTGGCCCCTCCTTTCCGAGGAGGAGAAGCATCATCTCGTACACCAGTACCACCCGGACTATAAAAAAGAAGCCTACGGGGAAATTCGAATTGGACCGAATCGAGGGGAAAAGACCGTTCTAGAAGTTGTAAAGCTTCTGGAGGGAGAAAGCAGCATCGCGTCGGAGTCCATCTCTCTGTCGGCAGCGCGTCAGGTCGATGTCTTGATCATTGGAGGCGGCGGGGCCGGGGCGACGGCGGCCTTAAGTGTAAAAGAAGCTGGAGCAAGCGTTCTCATGGCGACAAAGCTCCGCCTGGGGGATTCCAATACTGTGATGGCCGAAGGAGGGATGCAGGTTGCCATATCGCCTGATGATTCTCCTATACAGCATTTTATGGACTCGCTGCGTGGCGGACACATGGAGAATGATCGAACCCTCTTGAAGACGCTTGTGGAATCCGGGCCTTCGGTCGCAAAATGGTTGCTCGATATTGGTGTCCTGTTCGATCGTGAAGAAGATGGTAATTTGAGTCTGCGGCCTGGAGGGGGAAGCAGCCGGGCAAGATTACTTCGGTGTAAGGATTATACCGGACTCGAACTGATGCGGGTTTTGAAGGACGCCGTTCTTGATGAGGAAATAGAGGTGCTGGAATTTTCGCCGGTCGTTGAGCTTTTGACTGATGGAGAAGGAATCTGCACCGGGGCGATCCTGAAAAATCTGGACAACAACAAGTATCTGACCGTTCAAGCGAAGACAGTCATTCTGTCTACAGGAGGCATGGGCCGCCTGCATATTCAAGGCTTTCCAACCAGTAATCACTATGGGGCAACGGCCGATGGTCTTCCGATTGCGTACCGGGCTGGAGCCGCGCTGACCCTTCAGGATACTTTCCAGTATCACCCGACGGGTGCCGTCTATCCTGAGGCGATGGCCGGGATACTCGTGACGGAGGCGATCCGGTCGGTGGGTGCCCAACTGGTGAATTCGAACGGAGAACGCTTCGTGAACGAAATGGAAACACGAGATGCGGTCGCCTCGGCCGTGATCCGAGAATGTCAGGAAGGGCGGGGCGTCGAGACCTCATCCGGCCGACGTGGGGTCTGGCTTGATATGCCTTTGGTTGACCTCCTGAATGGGGAAGGTACACTGAAAGACCGGTTCCCGAACATGGACCGGCAATACAGTCGTTATAAAATCGACATCTCAAAAGACCCTGTCCTCGTTTATCCGACGCTCCATTACCAGAATGGCGGCATCAAGATCAATGTCGATGGGGAGTCGACCTTGAAGGGACTTTTTGTCGCCGGAGAAGCCTCTGGCGGAATTCACGGACGAAACCGACTGATGGGGAACTCCCTCCTTGATATTATTGTCTATGGAAAACGTGCGGGCCGAGCCGCATCACTGAGGGCATCGGAGACCGAGTTTCGAAAATTGACCCTCCGCCACCTGGAAGAATATCAAAAAGAACAAAAAAGTGCGGGTGTTGTGCCGCAGATCGTGTCGCCGATTCTTTTTCCGGATTATGTTAATAAGGATTAAAATAAGAAATCTTATTTTGGTATGCGTGAAATAATGCAGGGGACCGGGAGTCAGATCGGTCATCCAGACTATCAGGGAGAAATCTGAATTATGAATATCCATGAATATCAGGCAAAGGCACTTTTTGCTCAGTACAAGGTTCCTGTTCCAAAGGGAGGGGTTGCTTTTTCGGCGAAGGAGGCTGTTTCCATTGCTGAAAGTCTTGATACCCCCATCTGTGTTGTGAAAGCGCAGATTCATGCCGGTGGACGGGGAAAGGCCGGGGGTGTGAAACTGGCGAAGAAAAAAGAGAATGTTGCAGAGATAGCCAAAGAACTCCTGGGCAAAATACTGGTTACGCACCAGACGGGTCCTCAAGGAAAAGAGGTTAAGAAACTTTTGGTCGAAGAAGGGGTTGATATCGCGAAAGAGCTTTATGTGAGTTGGGTTGCCGATCGGGGAACGGGAACGGTCGTCCTGATTGCCAGCACCGAAGGTGGTGTGGATATTGAGAAAGTGGCGGAAGAATCCCCTGAAAAGCTCGTAAAGCTTTCTATTGATCCGGTTTTTGGATATCAAGCTTACCAGGGAAGGTCTGTCGCATTCAAGCTGGCCCTTCCAAAAGAGGTCATCGGGCAATGGGCGGCGCTTCTGGGCAATCTTTATCGCTTCTTTATTGAAAAGGGCGCCACACAAATTGAAGTCAACCCCCTTATTATTACCCAGCAGAATACCCTGATCGCCATAGACGCGAAGGTTAACTTTGATGACACAACCCTTTTTAAAAATGAAGATATCCGCAAGCTTCGGGATCTGGATGAAGAAGATCCTCTCGAGACAAGGGCGACAGAGCATGGTCTGAACTATATCAAGCTGGATGGACAGATAGCTTGTATGGTGAATGGTGCGGGGTTGGCGATGTCCACGATGGATGTGATTCAATTGGCGGGCGGTTCACCGGCGAATTTTCTGGATGTAGGAGGCGGCGCGTCGGAAGAAACCGTCAAACAGGCGTTTCAGATTCTGTTGTCCGATCCGAATGTGAAAGGGGTCTTTGTGAGTATCTTCGGAGGGATTGTTCGTTGCGAGCGGATCGCGGGGGGAATCATTAATGCGGCCAAAGAGATCTCTCTCAATGTGCCATTGGTTGTCCGACTAGAGGGAACGCACGCCAAAGAAGCGAAGGAAATGCTGAGCGAGTCGGGCCTCAACCTGATTGTTGCGGATACATTATGGGATGGGGCGCAGAAAATTGTTGCAGCAGTGAAGTAACTATTCATCCAAGCTGAATAGTTACTAATGATTAAAAAGGAGCGAGAATGAGTATCTTGGTTGACAAAAATACACGTGTTCTGGTCCAAGGGATTACTGGAAAAGAAGGTTCGTTCCACGCCGCAGACTGTAAGTCTTATGGAACACAAGTTGTCGCGGGTGTCACCCCGGGAAAAGGGGGAGCCGATTTTGAGGGGATTCCTGTCTATAACACGGTGGAGGAGGCGATCCATCAGACCGGAGCAGATGTCGCCCTCATTTTTGTCCCGCCGCCTTTTGCCGCGGATGCCATTATGGAATCAGCCCATGCCGGGATGCGACTTATTATCGCGATCACTGAAGGCATTCCTGTACTCGACATGATGAAGGTCAAGCAGTTCCTCGCAGACAAGCCGGTTCGTTTGATTGGACCGAATTGCCCCGGGGTGATTACTCCGGGAGAGTGCAAGATCGGGATTATGCCCGGATTTATCCATAAAAAGGGTTCTGTCGGTGTGGTCTCCCGGAGCGGGACCTTGACTTATGAAGCGGTCTGGCAATTGACGGAGCGTGGCCTGGGTCAGTCCACCTGTATCGGAATCGGAGGCGATCCGGTCAACGGGACTCATTTTGTGGATGTGCTAGAAATGTTTGAGAAAGATGAAGAGACCGAGGCGATTGTTCTCATCGGTGAAATCGGCGGAGATGCAGAGGAACTGGCGGCGGAATACATTAAGAAAGAAGTCAACAAGCCGGTCGTTTCCTTTATCGCCGGGATCACGGCTCCTCCGGGCCGAAGGATGGGACATGCCGGGGCCATCATCTCGGGAGGAAAAGGAACGGCGTTAGATAAGATGGCCGCGCTTGAATCCGCGGGTGTGACGGTGGTCAAGAATCCTGCCCTGATCGGTGAGGCCATCGAGAAGGTCCTTCAGAAGTAAGGATTAAGTCCATCATGATTCCAAAAGACGTAACCCCAACTGAGATAGAAAAAATTGGTACAACAGGGATTCGTGTGGCCTGGAGCGATGGCCACCAGGCGACTTATACGAATGCGGCCCTCCGCGAAGCCTGTCGCTGTGCCTCATGCGTTCATGAATGGAGTGGTGAAAAGATCATCTCGGCGGAAAACATACCGGACAACATTATGTCGATAGAAATAGAGGCAGTCGGGCATTATGCCGTCTCGATCGATTGGAATGATGGTCATACCACGGGAATTTATGCTTTTGATTATCTGAAGGAGATCTGTCCCTGCGAAGTGTGTGCTGGTGAGCGGAGACAGGAAAATTAGTTCAAAAGTGACTGAGCGCAGCGGAAGCCGTTGTCCGGACCTGCGATGTGGGGCCGGTTGTAGTTTCGAAAAGTGACCTGAGCAAACATATCATCAGCGAAGTGCCGATTAACATTAAAAGAACCACCGCGTACCACCTTCTGGAAAATTCCGTAATCTTCTGACGGAAAGGTATTCCCCGGGTAAGCCCGATACCAGGTGTCGGTCCATTCTGAGACATTCCCAGCCATATCGAAAACGCCGTAGGGGCTTTTATCTTTTGGAAAAGAGCCGACCGGCATCGGTGCTGCTCCCGTATTTGCCAATTTAAGTTCAAACTTATTTCCCCATGGATAGGCGCGCCCATCGGTCCCCCGCGCGGCCTTTTCCCATTCGGCCTCCGTCGGAAGACGTTTCCCAAGTGAATGACAGTAGCGGTCGGCATCATGCCAGGTGACGTGGGTCATCGGGATGTCTGGCGTGCGATCCGGTATTTTCATTTCCGGTTCAAACTTTTGATAAGCACCATGGGTGACTTCATGCTGGTCGATGTAGAAAGTGGGAAGTGAGACCTCGTGTTTCGGTTTAGAATCTTTCTGGCCCCACGGGGTATCCGGAGGAAGTTCATCGATCCCCATCCAGAAAGGGCCTGCTGGAATGATGACCATCCCTTGTGGTAAGTCCTTGTCTGCGGTTTTGATCTTTGAGGCCTGAAGGTTACCGGAAAAGAAAAGGAAGGCAACGACGATCAGGATATGACAAATATTTTTCATAAGCAGATTTTAAGATGCATTGAGGATGATGTCAACTGAACAAACCCTTACACCCCCATATTGTAGTTTCTGCCCGTAATCCATTTGTCGTCTACTCCTCCATTTAACATCGTCATTTGCCCCTTCACAATGGGTAAATCACCTGTCTTATTATCGTTCTTTTCGACCCCCCCTCCATTGATTACAATAATACCTTATATTTTAATTAGTTATGATGACATCCCCACTTCTATCTCTATGGCATGGTGATTGCATCCCACATAGAGATAATTGCTTCTTTTCGAGGATACATCCAAAAAAAGGGTTTCAATTAACCGGATTTTATTACGGGGGAGAAATGAAAATTTTGCGTAAGTCTAAACTCAAACATAAAATACCAATCGGAGTGTTCATTCTCATCTTAATAGGTGCCATCGCCGGTTGCGGTGAGGGAGGATCTTCGGCTCCGGGCATCGAAAATTCTCAAGATATAGGAGCTCGCCAGAATGAGGAGATTCCCGTCGTTCTAAAAAAAAGTTTAGGACCACGAAAGGAGATATGTTGGAAAGGGAAGAGTCGATTAAAGGAAATAGAGCTTCAAAGAGATCTAAAAGCGAGTTTTAGAAAGTTGGAGTGTAACCAGATCACCAGAAGGGTAAAGGCGATACAAAATCAAATACGTGCACAAAGATAGCCACGTATTTGATTGGACCTTTTTATCTCTAGTCAGCACGTAAGGAGGACTTAGACATGATAACAAAAGAAAAAATGACAGCCAAGAACGTATATGTTACTAAGGTATGTATAATGCGTAGAGTTCTCGTTCTTGTCGCAATTCTTGCGGTCACTGGGTTTCCCATAATTTCGGCCTTTGGACAGCCCACTCCGGTCAATCAGGCTGAGGATCTGACAGCTGAGGCTGAGGCTCTGGCGGATCAGGCTGAGGTTCAGGCGGTTCAGGCTGCGGATCAGGCGGCTCAGGCTTCGGCTCAGGCGGCTCAGGCTGCGGCTCTAGGGGCTGCGGCTGAGGCGGCTCAGGCTGCGGTGACGGCTGAGGCTCTAACGGCTCAGGCTGAGGCTGAGGCTGAGGCTCTGGCGGTTCAGGCGGAGCTTGTGGCGGCTCAGGCTGAGGCTGAGGCTGAGGCTCTGGCGGTTCAGGATGAGGCTCTGGCGGCTCTGATTGAGGCTCAGGCTGAGCCTCTGGTTGAGGCTCTGGCGGCTGAGGCTGCGGCGATTCTGGCGGTTGAGGCGGTTGAGGCGGCTCAGGCTGGGGAGTTTCAGACTACGGCTCTGGCTGCGGCTCAGGCGGCTCAGGTTGAGGCTCTGGCGGCTGAGGTTACGGCTCTGGCGGCTGCGGATCAGGCGGCTCAGGCTTCGGCTGAGGCGGCCCAGGCTGAGTTGGCTGCGGCTCAGGCTGCGGTGACGGCTGAGGCTACGGCGGCTCAGGCTGAGGCTCAGGCTGAGGCTCTGGCGGTTGAGGCTGAGGCTCAGGCGGTTGTGGCTGAGGCTGCGGCTGCGGCTCAGGCGGTTCAGAATGAGGCTCTGGCAGCTCTGATTGAGTTTCAGGCTGAGCCTCTGGCTGAGGCTCAGGCGGCTGAGGCTGCGGCGATTCTGGCGGCTCAGGAGGCTCAGGCGTTTCTGGATGGGGATCTTCAGACTGCGGATCTGGCGGCGGCTGAGGCGGCTCAGGCTGAGGCTCTGGTGGCTCAGGCTGTGGTTCAGACTGAGGCTCAGGATGCTGAGGCTCTGGCGGTTCAGGCTGCGGCTGCGGCGGTTGAGGCTGAGGCTCAGGCGGTTGTGGCTGGGACTCTGGCGGCTGCGGCTGAGGCTCTGTTGGCTGAGGCTGAGGTTGAGGCTGAGGCTCTGGCGGCTGCGGCTGAGGTTCTGGCGGATCAGGCTGCGGCTCAGGCGGTTCAGGATGCGGCTGCGGCTGCGGCTCTGGTGGCTCAGGATACGGCTCAGGCGGCTCTGGTGGCTCAGGATGCGGCGAATCAGGCTGCGGCTGCGGCGGTTGAGGCTGAGGCTGCGGCTGCGGCGGTTGAGGCTGAGGCTGCGGCTGCGGCTGCGGCTGCGGCGGTTGAGGCTGAGGCTGCGGCTGCGGCTCTGGCGGTTCAGAATGAGGCTCTGGCAGCTCTGATTGAGTTTCAGGCTGAGCCTCTGGTTGAGGCTCAGGCGGCTGAGGCTGCGGCGATTCTGGCGGCTCAGGAGGCTCAGGCGTTTCTGGATGGGGATCCTCAGACTGCGGCTCTGGCTGCGGCCGAGGCGGCTCAGGCTGAGGCTCAGGCTGTGGCTCAGGTGGCTCAGCTTGTGGCTGCGGCTGCGGCGGTTGAGGCTGAGCTTGCGGCTACGGCTGCGGCGGTTGAGGCTGCGGATCAGGCTGTGGCGATTCAGGCTGAGGTTCTGGCTGCGGCTCTGGCGGTTGAGGCTGAGGCTGCGGCTGCGGCTGCGGCGGTTGAGGCTGAGGTTCAGGCTGTGGCTCTGGCGGTTCAGGATGAGGCTCTGTTGGCTGTGATTGAGGTTCAGGCTGAGCCTCTGGCTGAGGCTCAGGCGGCTCAGGCTGAGGCTCAGGCGGCTCAGGCTGTGGCTCTGTTGGCTCTGGAAGGGACGGCTCAGACTGCGGATCGGGCTGCGGCTCTGGCGATTCAGGCTGCGGCTCAGGATGCGGCTCAGGCGGCTCAGACTTCGGCTCTGGCGGCTCAGGCTTCGGCTCAGGCTGTGGCTCAGGCTGCGGCTCTGGCGGATCTGGCTTCGGCTCAGTTGGCTGAGGCTGCGGCTCAGGCTGAGGCTCTGGCGGTTCAGGCTTCGGCTCAGGCGGTTCAGGCTTCGGCTCAGGCGGTTCAGGCTTCGGCTCAGGCTGTGGCTCAGGCGGCTCAGGCGGCTCAGGCTGCGGCGATTGAGGATGAGGCTCTGGCGGTTCAGGATCCGGTTCTGTTGGCTGAGGCTCAGGCAGCTCAGAATCTAGCTCTGGCGGCTCAGGGTTTGGCTCAGACTGCGGTTCAGACGGCTCTGGATGAGGCTCAGAGGGCTCTGGATGCTCAGGCTCTGGCGATTCAGGCTGCGACTCAGGCTGCGACTTTGGAGGCTCAGAATTTGGCTCAGACTGCGGCTCTGGCGGCTCTGGATGAGGCTCAGACGGCTCAGGCTGCGGCTCAGGCTGATGCTCTGGCGGCTCTGGCGCCTGAGGATGATGCTCTGGCGACTCTGGCGGCTCAGGCTGGGATTCGGGCGGAAAATGCTGAGGTTCTGTTGGCTCAGATTGAGGCGGATCAGGCTGCGGCTCTGGCTGCGGCTCTGTTGACTCAGCCTGCGGCTCAGGCTGCGGCTCTGGCGGCTCAGGATGCGGCTCTGGCGGTTCTGGCGGCTGAGGCGGCTCAGGATCCGGTTCTGTTGGCTCAGGTTGCGGCTCAGGCTGATGCTCTGGCGGATCTGGCGGGTGATCCTGTGGCTCTGGCTGTGGCTGAGGCGGCTCAGGATGCGGTTCTGGTGGCGGCTCAGGCTCAGGTGGCTCAGGAGGCTCTGGCGGCTCAGGCTGATGCTCTGTTGGCTCAGGCTGCGGTTCAGGCTGCGGCTCTGGCGGCTCAGGCTGATGCTCTGGTGGCTCAGGCTGCGGTTCAGACTGATGCTCTGTTGGCTCAGGGGCCTCAGGCTGTGGCTCTGGCGGCTCAGGATGCGTTTCAGGCAGCTCAGGATGCGTTTCAGGCAGCTCAGGATGCGTTTCAGGCGAATCAGGATGAGGCTCGGGCTGGCGTTCGGGCTGATGCTCTGGCTGCGGCTGAGGCGATTGTTGCGGCTGAGGCTGCGGATCAGGCGGCTCTGGGTTTTGCGCCGCCTAAGACATGCCCTACCTCGCCGTGTGTGGAACTGATGAACGGAGTTCTATTGACATTAAAAGTGCCCGAATCGCCATTTGCGACCGAGGGCCCGATCTGGGATATTGATACTGCTAATCAGTCGATTAATGTGACCGGAAAAACTCTGACGCTCCCCAGGTTCCTCGATGGTCAGCACCTCGAGTTAAACGGTTCGTCGGCCTTTGGTCAGGACGGTGAAGCTGAGACCGGTATCAACGCGACGACCTTCGATCGCCTGCTAGATCTTAACGCAACTGATCGCGACGTGTTACCAGCAAGACAGGGCGCTGCTCGGTCGCTTTTCAGCACGAGTGAGGCCAGGCGTGTCGATGCTACTAAACCTCTGAGTCGTAATCTCGCGGCCTATCAGAATATGAAAGCGAACTATTTTAGGTACGTTAAAGCGGCCGCTGCCAAGCACGACGTCTTGCCGGCAGATTTTCTCGACCGTGCCGGTATAGGTCGGACCGGTGGGGACGTCTATCCGGTGACTGCGGGCGCGACGCTGAAATCGGCCGGACATATTTATGTGGGTCCAGGTGGTGGTGAATATTATATTCCAGACATCGAGGCTGTCCTTGAGCTTTCTGAGAATGTTGCGAGCGGAAAGATCATAAGTATCGATGCAGGAGATGCTGTAACGCCTGCCTCCTTCGTGATCGGCGAGTTACTAATAATCATGAACCAGGACCCCCGGTTCGGGGCTCATATATTCGGGCTGGCTGAAATGGATATCTCCCTGGATATTTTTGTTGCGCAAGGTATAGGCAAGACTGTTGACACCATCGGCCATTCGATCGGTGAACACGTTCTTTTTGTGCAGGAAATCATTACGGACTTGATTGACACCTCGAAGGGTATCATCGTGGGGACCGAGCGTTGGCAATTAGAGGACGTATCAAACCGGATCCGCTTCCGCGGCCATGTCAGTCAGGTGAACGTCACTGGACAGAAAGGCCCTTGCCCTCTACCTGCTACGATAGGAGAGTGCCTCCGGACCGAGGTGGCCCTGCAGGTTCAGTTCTTTGACGCAGATAGCTTCCAAATCGGAGATACCTTTACTGCCCTCCTAGATCCTCCTGGGGCTGATCTCGTCCTTGGTGTGGGTGCTGGAGCACCTCCAGGCGCGGTTTTTGACTTCCGAAGCCGAGGCGAAATTAACGTAGCGGAAGTGAGCACAATAGATGTTAGCTTGGTCTACCTTTATAATGGCATAAACAGTGAGACCGGTGTAAGCTTCATCGTGGGGGAGACGGTCGGCCTCAAAACAATATTTCGAGACGCGGTGGTAGATCCACTACCATAATCGTTCAGCTTCAAAATAGCTGTAAGTTTCCAAAGGGGTAATAACATACTGAAAGCCTCCTACCGCAAGCGGTAGGAGGCTTTCAGTACTGCTCGACTCTTATGATCTTTTTTCCTGGCAACAGATTGGTCAGAGATTTGACCGCTTCTTCGAGATAGATTTTATCTTTTGATTCGATTGTGATGATCATTTTGTAATCCGGCTGATGTGAAATCGGATAGGACCCGAGCAGGATATTCGGGAAACGTTTAAGCGTCATTTTTAAGTCTTCAGCAACCGTGATCTCGTCATCGGAAAAATATATCTTTTTGAGATAATAGGGCGGTTCTCTGAAACGCTCTTTAATCGCCTCAAACTTTTTCACAAAAAGTTCAGGGATTCCGGGGAGAATATAAATTTCATCAAAATGAAGTACCGGAATGCGAAGCCCTTCCGCGTAAAGGAGTTCTATTCCTTCGGGCACCAGGGCCAGGGCCATCTGCGTGGGCGTCACAACGCCGCGATAAATCTCCTTCAACAGGCGCGTCAACTCTGGATGCTGGATAAGTGGCTGTCCGACGGCCTCCGCAATCCCGGCCATGGTGACATCATCGTGGGTTGGGCCGACACCGCCACTTGTAAAGATGAGATCATACTTCCCTCGGCAGTAAACAGTTTCTTCTGATATGTGTTTCACATCATCGGGGATGATGACAATGCGTTGCAGGTCAACCCCTAAAGAGCGCAGCTCATGGGCTAGATAAACGGCATTCAGATCGGCAATCTTTCCGGAAAGGAGCTCGTTTCCGATAATAATGGCTGCGGCATTTTTGCTGTTCATGCTCAAGGATGTCCTGGTTCTCGCTGAATCGTACTTGTACTTCGCATATATATTGGTTAGGGAAGTGGTTTTCCGCAGTCTTTGCAATTATCGGCTTCTGAAAAATTTTCAGTTTTGCACGAAGGACATACCTTTGGGATGCAACCAGGGGGAGGCCGCCGAATGATGGGTAGCGCAAACATAACGATCCAAACGCCGAGAATGACAAAACCAAACATAATAAAAAGAGGATCACCCATGCTTTATCTTAATCCTTATGTCCGGACCCCAAACCATAAATCCAGGGGTCCCTTAGACTTTAATTCTTTATCCATTCGCAGTTTTCGGGAAGGACCGTGCCGATTGGATTGTGTTTCTTCATCTCTAATATAGAGAAGTTCCGTTCAAAAACCAAATCTTTTTATAGGAGATCTTGAATCAAGCGACCTTTCATGATATTAATCCATCCAAGTAATGAAACGCTATTGAGAGGATAAAGGGGATAGTATGAAACCAAATGGGGATCCGATTGAGGACGCATGGCAGGTTTTTCTTTCCAAGGCGGGGAAGGGACCACTCGGAATTGAAAAAATCTCCATTTTGTCGGCAAGCGGTCGCATTTTGGCAGAGGATATTGTTGCAGAAATGGATGACCCGCCTTATGCCAGATCAATTATGGAGGGTTACCTGGTCTCTCCTTTGGATATATCGGATGCTTCAAAAGAAAAGCCAGTCTCTCTCGGTATTGCTGGAGATATCCCGGTTGGCAGTGGAGAGGCGGTGGGCCTTGGCCCCGGAAAGGCCTTCAGTGTCACCACGGGTAGTTATATCCCGTCTGGAGAGTATTCGGTCATCAAGAAATGGGATGTTCAGGGGCGGGGAGATCAGATTGTCATAGACAAGCCTACGACAAAGGGAGAGAACATAGAGGCTGAGGGAAGCGAGAGGAAAAAAGGGGACGCCCTTTTTTCCAAAGGGACGCGAATTCTGGGAGAAGATATTTTTCTTCTGGCCAGTCAAGGGGTATTGGAAGTCAAGGTTGCCAATGCGCCGCGAGTCGCGATCTTCTCTTCCGGGAATGAGGTCATTCCACCCACTGCCCCGTTCAGAAAGGGAGCCATCTGGGATTGTAATTCATATGGGCTTTCTGCCTTGATTCGGGATGCTGGCGGGGTGCCGGTTTTTAAAGGCATTATAAAAGATGATTTTGATCTGTTTAGAGAAAAGGTCAAGGAGGCTTTTAAAGAGGTTGATATGGTTGTGATATCCGGGGGCACTGCAGTGGATGGAAGAGATTTTACAGCCGATCTCTTAAATGCGCTTGAGCCACCGGGTACGCTGGTCAATGGAATACCGATGCGTTCGGGCAAGCCAATCGTTCTCGGCGTTTCGGGAGTCGTACCAATTGTCTGCGTCGCTGGACATCCTCCGGAGGCCGCACGGGGTTTTAATCTTTTTGGGCGGCCGATGATGGCCCATCTCATGGGAGAATGTACTGAGGAAGCGGAATCACCAAAACTTGTAGGAGGAAAACCATGAAAACTTGGAAAGACTTGGTTGTTGAAGCAAAGCAGGAGATTGGACTTCTTCAGGTGGGTGATGTGAAAGAGAAGCTTGATCGAGGGGACGAATTCATCCTGATTGATGTCCGTGAGCAGGAAGAGGCACAAAAGGGACGTATCGAGAAGAGTGTTTTTATTCCGCGCGGTGTCCTGGAAATGACCGCGCAGCAGAATTTTAGGGATCCGCGTAAACCGATTATTCTCTATTGTGCCGGTGGCGGAAGAAGTGCGGTGGCCGCGCAATCCTTGAAAAAGATGGGATATGAGGATGTTTCCTCCATGGAGGGGGGATTCGAAGGCTGGAAACGCTCCGGTCTTCCGGTGGAGTCTTAAGGACCACAAGACCTTGGCGATGCAAAAATATCAATACCATCTCTTTATCTGTATGAATAAACGGGCCGAAAATGACCCTCGAGGGTGCTGCCTTTCAAGAGGCTCCGAAGAAATTCTAAGCACCTTCAAGGTAGAGCTCAAAAAGCGAGGTCTGAAGGGAAAAATCCGTGCGAACCGGGCCGGATGTCTTGATGCCTGCGCGTTCGGACCTTCTGTTGTGATCTACCCGGAAGGAATCTGGTATACCGTGAAAACTAAAGAAGACGCCTTAGAGGTGATCGAGGAACACCTCGTCAAGGGTAAAACCATCGAGAGACTCCTGATGAAAAGTCCGTGGGCAAAAGGTTAAGGTGCTGATCCAAATCGATCCAAATCCGACAATCGCGTCTCGTCCTGAACTCAGGGTTTCTCTCCATGCGCTCGGTTGTCGACTCAATCATTCTGAAAGTGTCTCTATCGGGGGCACATTTCACCATGCAGGATTTCAGGTCGTGAGTGATGGTCAACCGGCAGATTTGTCTATTATTAATTCATGTGCCGTCACTGAGCAGGCTGAGGCGAAATGTCGTGCTCTGGTACGTCGAATATTGAAAAAAAAACCTGACACCTTTATTGCCGTAACAGGCTGTTACGCTCAAACCAGCGTTGATTCCCTAAAGGAGATCCGAGGAATTGATCTTATCGCCGGAACGGACCAAAAGATGGAACTCGCGTCTCTTGTTCAAAGCCTTATTCAGGTTCGCCGCGATAAGGGAGACGCAAGCGGGATGCAGGGAGGCGAGGTGCTCTTAAAACAGTCGCGCCCTCTGGTCTTCCACACGCCAAAGATCCGTCGGGGAGATTTTACGATTGAAACCGAACGCTTCGCCGTTTTCGATCATACAACCCGTCCCAACATCAAGATTCAGGATGGCTGTGATTTCTTTTGTACTTTCTGTATTATTCCTTATTCACGGGGTCGCTCAAGAAGCCGGCGTATGGATGATATCCTTCTGGAGGTATCGGCCTGGGTGGCCCGGGGTCATCGTGAAATTGTCCTCACCGGGGTCAACCTGGGAGAATATGCCACAGAGGAAGGCGGGCTTTCAGACCTGATTGATGCCTTGGAAGGGATTGAGGGGCTTCGCCGGATTCGAATCTCATCTATTGAGCCGACCACGATTACATCAAGGCTCCTGGACCAGTTTTTAAATTCAAAAAAACTCTGTCCTTACCTTCATTTGCCTCTTCAAAGCGGCAGTGATCGCATCCTTTCACTTATGGGAAGAAGATATACACAAAAAGAGTACGTTGACTTTGTAAAGACGGTCACCGCGATGATTCCGCATCTTTGCCTGGGTACCGATGTGATGGTCGGCTTTCCAGGTGAAGGAGAGACGGAGTTTCAGGAAACCGTCTCCTTAATCGAGTCGCTCCCTTTTTCCTATCTTCATGTCTTTCCATTTTCGAGACGAAAGGGGACGCGGCTCAATAGAATGTCCCTCACACCTGTTCCTCCATCCACGGTTAAAGAGCGGTCTCGGGTCTTGTGTGATTATTCCAGGCAAATCCGCAGAAATTATTATCACGCCTTTATGGGGCAAAGGGTCGAGGTTTTGTTTGAAACGAGGAATAAAGACGGCCTCTTTTGTGGTTTGACAGGGAATTATATCCGTGTCGGTGTTTCCAGTGAGCAGGATCTCTCAGGTCACCTCATGTGGGTCCGTATCCAGCGGATAGAAAACGGGCTGGCCATTGGGGAGATTACAGGATGAAGGTTTACCTGGAAACCTATGGATGTCAGATGAATGAATACGACTCGGAACTGGTTCGATCTATCCTCACAACGGCCGGAAATGAATTGACTCCCAGACTCGATGAGGCCGAAGCGGTCTTGATCAATACCTGTGCGATTCGTGAGAATGCGCACCGTAAGATATACGGCCGTCTTGACCTGCTTCGCCCTTTGAAGAAACGCTTGAGAGGGCAGGGTCGGGATCTTGTGGTGGGTCTCCTTGGGTGTATGGCGCAAAATTTAAAACAAGAGCTCTTTAAACATCCGGTTTTGAATCTGATTGTCGGGCCAGATAACTACCGAGCCCTTCCAAAGCTGATCACGCGAGTGAAGAAACAGGGGAGCAAAGAGATTGATGCCAATCTTTCTGAATATGAAACATATCGTGGTATCGCCCCCGCGCGTGTGGAGGGGGTCAATGCCTGGATCGCAATTATGCGTGGCTGCGACAACTTCTGTTCCTTCTGTGTTGTCCCCTACACAAGAGGCCGGGAAAGAAGCCGGGAAATAGATGATGTTTTGGAAGAGGTGAAGGCCCTTGCCGCACAGGGATATCGCCAGGTCACCCTCCTCGGTCAGAATGTAAATTCATATCGAAGCAAGGGTGGAGCCTTTTCCGACCTGATCTTAAAGGTTGCAGACGTTCCCGGAATCCAACGCGTCCGCTTTACCTCACCCCATCCAAAGGACTTCCCGCAGGCTCTTTTGGAGGCCATCTCATCGCATCCGAATATCTGCAAGCATATCCACCTTCCGCTTCAAGCGGGGAGTGACCGTATACTAGAGATGATGAACCGAACTTATCAGATGAAAGAATATATGACGCTGGTCAATATGATCCGGAAAATGATTCCCGGGGTTGTCCTGACGACGGATATTATTGTCGGTTTTCCAAGCGAAACCGAAAAAGAATCCAGGGAGACGGCCGAGGTGATGGAAGCAGTCGGTTTTGACAGTGCCTACATCTTTAAATATTCCGAGCGCAAAGGGACCATTGCCTCAAGAGAGTTTTCGGATAATGTCTCGGCCGATGAAAAGAAGGATCGGATCATCCGGCTCTTCGATATACAACGCCGGATTTCTTTGGAAAAAAACCAGAAACGTATCGGACAGAACATTGAGGTACTCATTGAAGGATCAGCGGACAAACGCCCCGATCATCAAATGGGCAAGAGCGATGGAAATCAGACAGTAATTTTTCCCAATACCTCCCTTCACAGGGGATCGCTGGTTATGGTTGAAATCATGGAAGCCTCCGCCGGGACTCTCTACGGAAACCCTCTGCACACTCCCGCCTTGACCTGTATTTGATGATGAGCGATTCCCCCCTTTCTTTTCATCTGGAGCGTGGATCGATTCAAAGTGGCGATATCCCACTTGCTTTCCAGTCCGTTCTCCCAGAGGATCCTAAGGCACTTCTAATAATCGTACACGGCATCAGCGAACACAAGGGGAGGTACCTTTGTCTCCAAAATGATCTGGCGTCAGCAGGATTTGGAAGTTATGCCTATGATCAGCGGGGTTTTGGTCATTCGGGGGGGAAGCGAGGCCATGTTGATCGCTACAGCGACTATCTTCATGATATCAAGGCGGTGATCACCTTTGTGCGCTTAAGCCATCCTTCAGCCAAGGTCTTTCTGATCGGTCATAGTCTGGGAGGATTAATTTCCGCCACATTTTGTGTTGATTTTCCTCATGAAGCCGACGGCCTCGTCTTGTCCGCCCCCGCATTTGATGTGCTTGTTCTCCCCTGGGCACTTGAAAAGCTGGTTCGCTTGTTGAACTGTCTCTTACCTACCCTGCCGATGCATTATCCGAGTCTGGATGGGAAAAAAAGTCACGACCCTGAGGTCGATATCGCCTTCAATAAAGATCAGTTTGTCCAGACAAAGGCGACACCCCGGTTTTACGTTGAATTTAGAAAGATGAATGACTATCTCAGAAGTTCTGTCGGCAAGATCATCATCCCGACACTCATCCTGCAGGGAAGAGCGGACCGGATAGTCCGACCGGAGGGTGCCCAGACCATATTTGACCACTTGAAAATCATAGAAAAACGATTAGTATGGTATGAAGGATTTTTTCATGAAATTTTTAATGAGGTGGGTCGAGAGAGGGTGATCTCCGATCTTGTTACATGGTTGAAAGGAACAATCGATGGGGTTTCAGAAGAAACTGTTGTCTCCGATTAGAGGAGGTGCGATGATGAAAAACTTTATAGGAATCGTGGGTCTTCTCCTGGTTCTTTCCCATTCAGCACCTTCCGAAGGGGTGACGCTTCCGGGGGGATTCGGGAAAACCGTGTGGGGGATGTCCTGGGAGGAAGTGATCACGACATATCAGGTTAAACTGGTTCCCCCTAAAAGCGCTGATCCTGGAGGTATCTGGGCGATACAGGGACCGGCACCTGGAGAATTGACTGTCTCCGGCGAAGCGCTCGGAGAGCCGGAGGTCCGCTCTGTCAGCTTTGGCATTCACCCAAAATGGGGGCTTGTCATTGCGCATGTGCGTTTTAAGAATACGAACGACCCCTCTCATGTCGAAAAGCTCCTGCCAAAGTGGACGGCAGAGTATGGCGCGCCAAAAGAGAAACGTCCCGGCCCGAAGGTGATCTGGGAAGATGACGAAACGCACATTGAGCTGACCTACCACACGGTCTCGCTACGCCATCCGACACCCTCTGACCACCTTGCTATCGTCCTCTGGAGTATCCCCCTGATGGACAAGCTTGACGATCAGGAAACAGGACTACAACACGTCCCTGATGTGGAAAAGCTAGAGCCGATGCAAGAGCTTCATAAAAAAAAGTAGAGGTTATGCTGGATCGTGACAATTATTTAAGTTGATGTCGAACCCGTTATGGTGTAGCATTCTGTTATGGGAAACATGATATTGCTTGCAGCAGGTATCTTTCTTCTTTTCATGGCTGCTTTGTCGGTCCCCCCGCCTCCTGAATGACCCTTGGTGTTGTGTGTGTACAATTAAATTTGCTCAAAGATCCTGGGGTCCCGGAAGGGAGAAGGCGGTGACGCTGAACTCGCCTGAGGTGAAGAGGGAAGAGTATTTCTAAGGAGTTGAGAAGGCCCTCTCGGCTGGAAATTGTCCGGAACCGTGTAAAGTCTGGATGTCCAAGCGCCTTTGGGGAAGGTTTTTTAAGTGGTGCCGAGACGCAGAATCGAACTGCGGACACGAGGCTTTTCAGGCCTCTGCTCTACCGACTGAGCTATCTCGGCAATGGAGGTTGACACTAGCAAATGAGATGCATATTGTCAACCTCTTTCCCTGCCCGAATGGCCAGAGATCGATCATTTTTCTAAATTTATCCTCCTCGACTGTTTCCTCTATACAGCAAAACAAAAACATTTCTGATATAAGCCTGCTTGATCTTTGACCCTCACCCGATAAGCTCGAAAGCGGAAATAAGGGTTTGAAAATCGTCTAATTTTTGATATATTATCCGTCGATCCTTCTTGGTGTTCGCCCTTTTTGTTGTTTTGGAAGGTTTTTTGCGTACAAAATGCCAGGATATTTTCCGGTAGGCATATCAGGATTATTTACTTTGTCATTATTGTCACGTAGATAAAGGCAACTGCAAAACAGATGAAGTCTGTTAGTCAATTTATATATTCTTTTGCCGGTTTCATCTCCGTCCAGATTTGGGGACGCTTAAGCCGTTCAATGCAATTTGCGATATCTGCACTTATTGCGAGGTTGTATAATACGCGCCTTTCGGCGTTTCTGATTAGGCCCTATTGCTTGTGGCATTATGGAAACCCAGATTATCATCAGGGCTTTCTCCCCGGGAACGGGGCCCAGCATTTCAAAACATTTCAAGAATTCTTTACGCGTGACTTCATTGAGCTCCCCGAAATTAATTCAGGTGCGATCTGGCCTTGCGAGGGTTATCTGTGTGAATCTGGACAGACCGAAGCGCTGTCAACCGTCAAGGTGAAGGGTGAAGAGAGGGAAATCCCCAGTATTTTTGGGAGAAAAATACCAGGAGAGTCTTTTTTTAGCAACGTTTTTCTTCATAACAATAATTATCATCACATTCATGCCCCGGTGTCCGGGAAGATATTGCGTATTGTTCGTATACCGGGGGAACTTCTCCTGCTCAGGCCCTGGGCCTATAAAAATAACCCTTCACTTCCCGCATTGACCAATGAGCGGGTCAATGTGGATATCCTGGATCGCAAGGGTCGGGAGTGGTTGCTTTCCATTGTGGGTGGGCCGCTCGTGGCCACCATACGGCTTCCTGAATACCTGCGTATCAACGCACCCATAGAAATCGGTCAAAAAATCGCTACCTTCGAATTAGGCTCGACCTGTTGCATGGTTTCGCCAATTGCGCCTGAAAACTCAGTTGGGTCCCGTATTCAGATGGGAGCGCCTTTTGAGCAATGAGCAAACAGCCACTGTTCGGTTTAAGAATTAAGGAAGCTCTGATTAAGTCTGGGTTGAGTTTTCAGGAGATCTTATGTTTCGATTGAAGGCGAAAATCGCAGAGGATGGTTCTCGCGAAGCCATAGCCTGCTATATTCAAGATTTGCAACGCAGAAGCGGGATATTTTTGCCCTGAAAAAAAATTCATGACTTACTCAGAGGTTCCTTAAAGGATGTCCGGTCCCTTATTGCTACTCATGGTCGGGGTCATCAGCGGAATCATTTCATCCCTTCCAATCGGCCCTACAAACCTCTGGATAGCAAATGCGCTGCTGCCGCCTAAAAAGCCCCGGTTAAATCTATTTTGTTTTGTCAGCGCCATTACCCTGATGGACACCCTCTATGCGCTTATTGCTTTTTGGGGATATTACAGTTATTTGCGGGAAACGGCTTTTGGTGTTGGTCTGGGTTTCGCAGTTGCCCTTGGTTTGATGGCCTTGGGGTTTTATGAAATTTATGACAGCAAACGGCAGGCAAAATCAGAACAGGGGACAGTCTCTCCGAACTCTCCCTCCAAAATCGTAGGGGATTTTTTTCTCGGCATTCTTCTTGGGGCTAATCCGACCTTTATTCTCTACTGGCTGGCGGTCGCCCATGCTTGTAATGATTTTGGCATTGATCACCTGGATACAGGACTCGCCTTAGTGATTTGCCTTGGAGTTGTTTTTGGCGATGCCCTTTGGTACGGCGGCTTAATCACACTCCTCGAACGTGGTTTACAACTTATTTCCAGCACTTTTATTATAAGACTACGGGGCATGATAGGATTTGGGTTTGTGGCGTTTGCGCTAGTATTAATTTATAAAATGTTGTAATGAATTGTTCGCGCGAAATGGAAGAATAATATGGGTAGTTCGAAGTTGACTCCAGAGAGTAAGTCGTCACTGCTCCCTCACTGGGATGGCAAGGTTTATACGCGTTATGCGGCTCGGTTCTATGATAGGGTGACCATCCTCAGCGGCTGGCGTAAAAAAGTAATCGGATCGGCCCTGAAAGATTTATCCCATCGAACCGAAAAACCGGGAGATCAAGAACCAGCCAGATTACTGGATGTTGGTTGCGGGACCTGTTTTGTTCTGAACAAAGCGGTGGAAAGCGGGTTTGATGCCTTTGGCCTGGACTCGTCGACAGGGATGCTCGCCCAAGCTCCTTTGAAACAGACGGCCTTAAGTAATCGTTTGATCGCTGCGAGCGCTGAATCACTGCCCTTCCCCAACGGGTGTTTTGATGTTGTCATCGCTTCAGGGTCTCTTGTTCATATTCCCGCGATCCTGGCGGCAAGTCGTGAAATCATGCGTGTTACGCGGCCGGGCGGTACCATACGGATCATTGATCATGCCCGTCCTCGCAACCCAGGTATCTTCACGCCTATGTTCAGCCTATTTTCTCAGCTTTCAGGTGATATCATCCATGATTACGCCCATTACTTTTCAGACAATTGTCACTTTGAAAAACAACTCACCCTGGGGCGAGGGGGCTACTTGCAGTTGTTTGATTTTGTAAAACGATAATTGATTTGGATATGGTACCTGGAAAAATGAGGAGGCGGGGATCCGATGAGTGATAAAGTACGCCATTCCGGCCGGCATTCCAGATCATGGATCGACCGCAGACAGTCGAGAAACCGGACTATAAAGGAGTTGAACGCCGTAGTGGTCGAGAAAGAAGATCCATCAGAGACCGGATCATCATAGAGAAGTTGTCTGGATTTCATGATGCAAGTATGATGCGGGTCTTCAGCTTTCTCGCCTTCACTGGAGCCCGATTCCTCGCTCCAGTGAAGGCTCGGGGTAGCAATAAACTAAGGATTGACGGGAGAGGGAATGGGCTATAGAATGGCAAAACATTGAAAAGGGGCATATTGTAAGTCCTTCTCGCCATCAAGTGTGGGTATCGTCTAACTAACAAAAGGAGGTTGTCTATGGTCAGAGCAGGTTTTTGGGTGCTGGTTTCTTCATTTGTGATGTTCTCCTCCATGGCGTTTGCGCGGACCCCGTCACCCGAGTCCGCAAGAGTTTATCTCATCTCTCCCGCGACTGGAGAGGCGGTGGGTCCTTCGGTAGCGGTTAAATTTGGTTTGCAGGGCATGGGTGTTGCCCCGGCGGGTATTGACAAGAAGAATACAGGCCATCATCACCTCTTGATTGATCTGAAAGGTCTTCCTGCATTAGATAAGCCGATTCCTTCAGACAAAAATCATAAGCATTTTGGAAAGGGGCAGACGGAAACAACATTAAAGTTGTCGCCTGGAAAACACACGCTTCAGTTAATCCTGGGGGATAAGTCTCACGTTCCTTTCGATCCCCCGGTGGTATCGGAAAAGATTACGATATGGGTCAGATGATATATTGAAGAACCCCGCCGCAGAGCGGTCAGGATTCTCCGACCCGATAGGAGAAAGACTTCATTTATTCGCTCGCTGACCTCGCTCTGGAAGGGCGAGGATTGCGCTCACTATGCGTGTTCACTTGGAACTGAAAATGGAGGTTTGATGTGGATAAGGACACCAAAAAAGCTGTGCTTCGGATGATTCCGTATGGGCTCTATGTCCTGACAGGTGAAACGAAAGATGGTCGTGTCGCTGCGGCAACTGTAAATTGGGTGACTCAAACGGCTTTTGAACCGCCGCTTGTCGTCGTTGGCGTCAAGGCGGATTCGGGTGCCCATGCTGTCATTAAAGAGGCCGGGTCATTTGCTTTAAACATACTTGGAAAAGGGCAGCAATCGCTCGCCTACGGATTTTTCAAACCTGCGGAGAGAGAAGGAGATACCATTGGTGGACAGGCGTTTAGATCAGGTAGTACGGGGGCGCCGTTGCTGGAGAGCGCTCCGGCCTACGTCGAGTGCCGGTTGATTGAAACGATTGAAAAAGGAGATCACTCTATTTTTGTAGGAGAGGTCATTGACGCAGGCCTCCTGAAAACCCTGGAGGGTCGTCCGGATGATCAGACCTTGACGCTCAAAGACTTGGGAGAGAAGGTCTTCTATGGCGGTTGATAACGTGCCGATTGTTCTTTATCTGTCATGATAAACATGGAGGTTAAACCAATGAAAAGAAATGTTCTTATCTTGCTTGTCGCACCGATACTGCTGCAAGCATGTGTCGGCCTGGGGAATAAAGGTCATGATGTTCATGGACCGGTTTCTGATCAAGTGATTGCTAAGCAGCATGACATGCTTGCAATAAATACTGAAGGTAAAGGGTTCGGGCCTCAATCTCCGCGTGATATAGATTCAAATGGTGGTAATAACGGTCGCGCATTCAATGCTGCGCCCGCGTATACAGCGATGAATCTCTGTAATATTCATTTTCATAAGAACGCTGAACACAAGGGTGGTGAGTTTACCAAGTACGCTGGTAATGGTGATGGACACGGATACCAGAGTGGTTACGCGTATTCTGGCAATCTGAGCGAAGCAGAGCTATCGCCATTTAACATCCCAGGTAAACACGAGGGTCTTTCCTCTGGAGATACGATTGAAGTTCACTACGTACATTCAACCGCACAGATCAAGCCAGGCCCAACTTTGGGTGCTTGTCTAAGTGATTCGATCATGAATCCTCAGTTGCGGGTAGAGACTCAGATATATGTTTTAGTCAATGACGAGAATGCTCTCGACTTCATCGCATTGACCAAGCACGGCCTGATGATAAATGGTCTACACAAAGCATTCAATATCCCGGACAATACTGGCACTCCTATTCAGTACGCTGGATCAACGACGGGGCCGGGATACAATGAAAAAGGCTCTCCTTTGCAAGTAACCTGGAGTGTTCGCCCTAAAGTCGCCAAGGTGAACATTAAGACTGTCGGTGAGTGGTTGAAGGGCAATATTTTCAATGAAGATCATGCCCACGGTGTAAGGAACCTTGTTACCAATTCGGATCTTCTTTCACAAATCGAGCGTTAGTCTAGGCTGCCTGAAAAGAAGCCCTATGATGGTAGTGCCTGTTCGCCCCTTGTATAGAAGTACGCTTAAGGCAAATTAAAAAACCTCCGATGCTCCGGGGGTGCTATGGAGTTTAAATGTACTAGTGAGGGCGCCTCGGTTGTCCTGATGGATTCTGGCCTTGTCTTGCACGTGACTTGTCGGTTGGCAGTTTCGAACCTATGGGAAATTAAAAAAGGGGAGGCGAAATGAAAAAGGGTTTAATTCTTGCGGTTCTGATGTTGACGGTTTTCTTCCCGGTTCGGGGTCGTGCGGCCGAGACGAGGTTATTGACCGAGGGGGATGGGATCCGTATCGGGTATGATCAGGGCTTCCTGATCCAGGCGGGTGATAAGTTTGAAATGAAATTCGGGGCGTTCCTGCAATTTCAGTATCTTCACCGGGACAATGATTTTCCGGCGACGCAGGATATTTCAACCTTCAAGGTTGCCAAAGGGCGTCTACGCTGGACGGGTTTTATGTACAATCCCAATATTCGTTATGTGATTCAGCTTGAGTTGGCAAACGGGAGTGCAAATAAGAATGTTTCCTTGAAGGATTTTGCGATCAATTTGAATCTATACCCAAACGCAAAATTCCGAATTGGCCAGTTTAAGATCCCCTTCAACCGGCAGCAGCTTGCATTTTTCGCTGATCTACAGTTTGTTGATACCTCCATTGCCTCTAAAGCGTTTAATGCCAATCAGGTCAATGCGCGTGATATCGGGGTCCAGGTAAGCGGAGCATATTATGACAGTACACTCCAATATTGGGTCGGCCTCTTTAACGGAAATGGAATAAATAATGATAATGACCACACAGGCTTCGTGACCATGGCTCGGGTCGTCTATAATCCCTTGGGCAAGATGTCCATCTCAGAATCAGATGTCGCCAATTCAAAAGACCCGCTTCTTTCAGTGGGTATTGGCGTTGCCTACGACTCAGCACACGATTTTGGACCTCCAGGCCCTCCAATAGGGTCGACATCTTCCGCAGAGACAATCGCCTTGGAATTTGCCTATAAACATCGCGGGCTTTCCGTTCAGGGAGAATACTATACCCGGGATGATGACCTTACCCCGGATGCCGACGGATATTATCTTCAGGCTGGGATTTTTCTTGTCCCGGGGCACATTGAGATCGCAGGACGGATTGCAGAGATCAATTCCGATACTCCGAACAATGATCAATCTGAGCTGACGGTTGGTGTGAACATCTTCTTCGATGGCCATCGCCATAAACTCCAGCTCGATGTTTCTTCTTTTGAGACAGAAAATGCAGGGCCACCTGCTCGAGAAGATGATGACGAGCAGATCCGCCTTCAATATCAGGTTTCGTTTTAATCGCTTTTTCTTGAGAGTTGTCCGCCCGCTTTAGCCTAAGAAGAGGTGAGTGGGATCGTTTGATGACGGGTCATTTTGTACGAAGAGAGAAACCGTCGCTACAGAATATACCGCTTAACAGTTGGTTCTTTCCTCTTGACAAACCCTGAGCGACTTCATAGAATCCCCCTGTGGGATATTTGTCTAGAGTATAACTACTGTCTGAATATACCCGAAGCACCTAATAAATCAGAGAACGAAAACAACGGAAGGAGAAAATCAATGAGAAGGTTTTTTATGATGGCTTTTGTTGGACTGACACTAACTTTTGCTTCGAATAGCTTTGCTGCAGGATATGGTGCAGCAGGGTGTGGTCTCGGCTCTATGGTTTTTGGGAATGAGCCTGGAATTATCCAGATTTTTGCTGCAACCACGAATGGGACTTCTGGAAGTCAGACATTTGGCATTACTTCAGGTACCTCTAATTGTGATGCAAGTGGTATTATCCTGGCTGAACGTGAAGATGATCTCTTTGCCGCGCAGAACTTCGACACCCTCACCAAAGAGATGGCTGTTGGTAATGGGGAACACCTTGATACGTTGGCAGGTCTGTTGGGCTGTCCGTCAAGTCAGAGGGCAGTATTTGCTTCATTTGTACAAGAAAACTATGAAGCGATCTTTACCAGCGATCAGACCACTGCAGATGAAATGCTCCGTGCAGTGAAGGATGGGATGTTCCGTAACCCTGTCCTTTCTTCTTCCTGTAGCCTGTAATCTACTGATCGGACCCTTGGGGATACTCTCACTGCTAAAATCTGAAAGCAGGCGAGGGCATCCCCTTTTTTATTTTCAACTGACGATTCCCTAAAGATTCTTCATTGATGCAATCATTCATAAGAAAAATAATGATAAATGATTGGCTGCTTGTACTGGCACTTATTGTTCTCTTTTTATTGCCAAGAGAGTCCGATCTTTTTGCAGAAGGTTTAGATCAAGAACATTACCTCCAGTCCCTCATCGACCAAGCCACCGAGAAGCGCTTATCTCAGCAACGTTATTGGCATCTTCTCCTGCACTACAAGAAGTCCATTTTTGGGAAATATGAGAGTCAGGAAGATGGACTCTCTTTTTTCAATTCTCCGGGAGGAAAATCAGATCCTCAGGCGGAACTGCTTGCAACCCTGTCAAGTTTCTTCAAAAAAAATGAGGGCTTCAAAAAAGGCGAGAAACACCCGCAATGTAATTTTCCTGCCCGATTCAAATGGCTTTCAAAGCAACTTTCTTTCGATACAAGCCGGTTTCCGAAACCAGCTTGTAGCCTTCTCGAAGGGTGGTTGGAAGAATTGAACCCACGCCGTATCACCTTAGTTTTTGCGTCCTATTATATGAATAATCCCGCTTCCATGTTTGGGCATACCCTATTACGGATTGACACAAAGCGGGAAGGGCCAGATCAGTCCCTTTTGAATTACGGAATCAATTACGCGGCCACGCCCGATACAGATAATCCACTCATGTATACGCTTAAAGGACTCTTTGGGTTCTTCAAGGGAAGGTTCTCTGTTTTCCCGTATTACACCAAGGTACAGCAATACAGCAATATTGATAACCGTGACCTGTGGGAATACGAATTAAATTTCTCAGAGGATCAGATGAACGATTTACTTCTCCACTTGTGGGAACTGGGTGGAAATTATTTTGACTATCTTTATTTTCAGGAGAACTGCTCCTATCATCTTCTTGCCCTGCTCGAAGTTGCCAATCCGGATCTACATTTAACCGACTCGTTTTTCTATCACGTTATTCCTGCAGACACCATAAAGGTGGTCACCCGCAATGACAACCTTGTTGTAAAAAGAGTCTATCGCCCTTCGCTTCTGAGTCAGATGAACAACAAAAGATTAAAGATGACTCCGCCCCAGGATGCAATGTTGCAACAACTGGTAAAAGATTCATCCTGGTTAGAGAGAGACGAATATCGGTCCCTTGAGATCTCGGATAAGGTACTTATTCTAGACACATATCTTGATTATGCTCAATATAGAAATATGAGAAACAGGAAAGAAGAAAAGGCTCCTACGGAGGGGGATCGTAAAATTCTCTTAGCGCGGAGTCGTTTACGATATCAACGTCAAGACCAGGGAATGATCCAATTTTCGACACTCCCCGAACTGGGCCATGGGAGCGACTGGCTCAAGATCGGGGTCGGTCGTTCCGCAGGTCAGACATTTGAGGAGATTTCCTACCGGCCGGCCTACCATGACCTTCTTGCAAAAGATATTGGTTATGGAAAAGATTCACAAATTCTGTTCTTAGATTTGACTGCGAGATACTATAATGATCTTGAGGAGACCAAGCTTGATCGCTTAAAAATTATAGAGATTATTTCGTTGACCCCTTATGATCGATTGCTTCAAAAAAAATCCTGGCGGTTTGGCTTTGGGATTGACTCGATCAAAGATTTCGACTGTCACTTCTGTCATTCGTTTAAAACGTCGTATGGTCTGGGTTTTTCATACAAATCGTCATATGCCAACCCTTTTCTTCTTTACGCACTAGTAGATTCTGAAGTGGAATTTTCAAAGCGACTGGACCATGACTATCGTGTAGGTGGGGGGGGGACGATAGGTCTCCTTCTTGACCTGACAGAAGATTGGAGGGTACAGATTTTGGGTAACATCCTCGCCTTTCCGCTCGGACATGAATCCGATTATTATAAGGTTTCAATAAATCAGAGAGTTGCGCTGACCCAACACTCCGATTTAAGGGTTGAAATGAGTCAAATGGAGGGAAAAGATGAATGGGTGTTATCAGGGAACTATTATTTTTAGAAAGAATGAAGTTTTGAGAGATTTGAAAAATGATGGAGTCATCTCTGTCACAATGTTTTATACCGTAATGCTATTATTATCCTTCCTCTTGTTGGCGTGTGTCAGGACAAGTTATTCCAGAGATATCCATTTTGGGAAAAAGATGGTCAATGTATCCGGACTGTCCGATGTGGATCTCCATAAACTTAAGGAAACGATCGAACACTTAAGGACACTTCAGCCGGACAAGATGGAGATAAATGAGGAGGTTTATAAGCGGCTCAGCCATTTTGAAGAAAGATTTGGTTTTCCATTTAACGGGGAGAAACTTGTACATTGGCTTCTCAGCAGAGTCCAAACATTTTCATATCGAAATACCTGGACAGTTGCCATTAACCAGAATAAGGGGACATTTTTTTTAGGAGATGCTTTTTTTAATGATTTAAGCGAGTTGGAAAGGCTTTATCTTTTGATCCATGAGGCGCGCCATTCTGATTCCGGTGGTTATAAGCACATCAAGTGTCCAGAAGGGTTTGTTTTTATCTCGGCGGGTCAACCCAAAAAAGATTTACAAGAAGAGCTTGCCTGCGATGAAAGTGGTGACGGAGCATATGCATTTCAGTCCGCGTTCTTATTCGAGTTGTTTGCGTTCGGGCTGTTTGACAAGAGAGAAGTGGGGTTGCTATACAATAGCTCTATATCCAGGGTCATCAGGTAAAGGATGACTTTGTAGCTGTTTTAGTATGCAGGAGACAGGAATCCACAGGTGTTCGTTATCGGTTTCTAGATGCTGTCTTAATCATTTCTGAAATGATTATTTGGTGTGGATTTTCTTCATTCTGCTCCCCATAAACGGTTTCAGAAGTTTAATAAGGAGTGGTCAATGAGCCTTAAAAGGAGAATTGGTTATGAAGAAGATTATTGCTTTTTTTATGGGGTTTTTTCTGTTGACCGGATGTGCAACTATTTTTTCCGACGGAAAGGATGTTATTACATTTGATTCCAATGTTGATAAAACCAAGGTCTTTTTTGATAACAGCCTCATGGGAGAAACTCCGCTTACCCTTTCTGTTGACCGAAAGCTACAAAAGATTCAGCTCCGATTCAGCAAAGAGGGCTATCAAAGCCAGGAAATGCGTCTGGCCCACAAGTTCAACTTGAATGCAGGTGTGATTTTGGATATCACCGGAACCGCGACGTCTTTAACACCGGGGGCAATAGATGTTTTAAGCGGAAACCTGATCAAATACTCGCCGACTGAATACCATATCGAAATGGTTCAAAATATATCCGGTGATCTCAACTTGTTTCGCAATCGACTTGCGTCGATGCGGTATACCGCCCACAACTTTCTCAGTATTCGGCGAGAACTGTTAGCTGGAAACGGAGATTTTTTGGACAGCCTACATGCCAGTTTCCGCATACCTCTACGACAAAAGGAAATGTTTGATGAAATCCTCCAGAAAAACTTAAAAATGCTGGTTACTTCAGATAATGGCTTGGAATTCTGGAACCGTCTGAATCAGCTGATCAAGGACCATCCTACCTTGAAAAATTACGAGTTATAACTAAAGATAGTGCTCGAAAGGGATGACGGGCTGTCTCGTTGTTTTGATTCTTTGAAAGCTACAAGTTTCCAATTTGGTCGCTTCTGCGTGGTTCGTCTCCGTTTAGTTTTCCAGGTTAAAAGAACCACAATCATCTAATTTTCTTCTGCCCCTCCAGGATGTTTCCAACCCAATACGCCGCTTTTTTCAAGCCCTCCATACATCACTTTAAGTTATAAGTCATGACTTTGCGCTTATACCCCTAAAAGATTATAATAAAAAGTGACATGAAGCTCGGACAATTTGAAATCTACCCGATTACCGATGGTGTGCTTCGCCTTGATGGCGGGGCGATGTTCGGTATTGTTCCCAAGGTTCTTTGGGAGAAACACCATTCTCCGGATGATCTAAACCGGATCAAGCTTGAACTGGGATCGCTTCTGATCAAAGCCCATGGTTTTAATATCCTGGTCGATACCGGCATTGGGAACAAGGGGGATGAGAAGTTCAATCAGATGTATGGGGTTGAGCGGCAGCCCTCACTTGAAGAGTCCCTGTCACAATTCAATCTCTTGCCTGGAGACATTGACCTAGTGATCAACACGCATTTCCACTTTGATCATGCCGGCGGGAATACCCGGAGGGATGATCGGGGAGAAGTCCATCCGACTTTTCCGAAGGCCGCTTATTTTATACAAAAAGGGGAGTGGGAGTTTGCAAACAAGCCGAATGAGCGAACCCGTGGAAGTTATCTTCTCGATAACTATGAGGTCTTGCCCAAGGCCGGGCGGCTGAATCTCCTCGAAGGGGATTCTGAGATATTAAAAGGGATCTCTGTGATCCGAACCCCGGGTCATACACCACATCATCAATCAATCTTTATTGAATCAAACGGTAAAAAGGCGGTTTTTCTGGGAGACCTGATCCCAACGGCTTCCCACATTCCTCTTCCCTATATCATGGGCTACGATCTCTTTCCTCTGACCACGCTTGAGACAAAACGGAAGCTTCTGGAACAGGCTGCGGAGGAGCAATGGCTTTTAATCTTTCAGCATGATCCGAAGGTCCGGATGGGATATGTGAAGAAAGTAAAGGGCCGTTTTCTTCTGGAAGAGGTCAAAAATGCCTAGAACGGTTCAGAAAAAGAACTCAGGAAATGCTCGCCGGATCGACATGCCCAAAAGGGTAAGAATCCTCCTTGCAAAGGTGGGTCTGGATGGGCATGATCGTGGGATCAAGGTGGTTGCGCGAACCCTCCGCGATGCCGGAATGGAGGTAGTCTATCTGGGTCTTCATAATACACCCGCCGAAATTGTCTCCTCTGCGATTCAGGAAGATGTAGATGGGATTGGCCTCTCAGTACATTCTGCCGCCCACATGACCCTCTTCAAAAAGGTTAAGGCCCTCCTAAAGAAGGAGAGTGCGGAGGATATTGCCGTCTTCGGAGGGGGAATTGTGCCGGATGCAGATATTCGTGCCTTAAAGAAGGCCGGGATTGGTGAGATCTTTACCCCGGGCACGACGATGGAGGAGATCGTCAAATCTGTAAGAGAATTGGTTCGTCCTTAACCTTCTTTTTCTTAAGCGAAGCTATGCTGATGGAGGTGTCACTATTCAGGGTGCCTCTATTTTGGCTTCGCAAGACTCATCCTTCAGGGCAAGGCGTGAGGAACACAGAACCGGAGCGTATATTCCATACGTGAGGATTCGAGTACCACAACAACGCAGTCCTGGAGGAAAGGAGGGGTGCGCTGGGTGGTTACATGGAGATGTAGATGCAGCCAGTTTACATGATTACAGGCGGGATCACGAAGTTCACGAAGGCCAATACACAAATGGACTTTCGTCTCATGGTCAAAGAGGCCTACGACTTTGCCCTCAAGGACCTTCCTAAACTGAGGCCGGAGATGATCGATGGCAGTGTCGGATCTTATTTTTCCGATCATTTTACACGACAGTTGATGGCGGCCATCATGGTTCAGGATTATCTGGGCCTCTGTCCAAAACCCTCTCGGAGAGTAGAAGGAGGCGGGGCAACCGGGGGACTTTGCTTTCAGAGTGCCTGGGAGTCGGTGGCCTCTGGAAGGATGGATATCTGCCTTGCCTTTGGATTTGAGACGATGTCACGCGTGAACACCTGGAAGGGAAACGAGTTTATCGCCCTTGCTTCAGACACCAATTTTGACTACCCCGTTGGGGGTTTTTACAGCGGCTACTATGCCATGATGGTTCAACGGCATATGCATGAGTTTGGAACGACGCCGGAACAGATGGCGATGGTTTCCATCAAGAATCACGCCAATGCCCTTTATAACCCCTATGCACAGAAACCGGGGCTGTTGACGATTGAGGATGTCCGGAGCGCCACGATGGTGGCGACGCCTCTCACGATGCTTGATATCTGTACGATGTCAGACGGCGCGGCGGTTGCTGTTCTGGCCTCGGAAAAGGTGGCCGAAAAAATATGTAAACGCCCGGTCAAGGTGACGGGCATCGGAAGCGGAACGGATGCGATGCGGATGGCAGACCGGCCTCATGGAAAGGTTCTCCTCCTTCCTCATGAACGGGCAAGCGATTATAAAGGATTAAAATATCCCGGAGTCCACTCCTTCAGAGGTGGTCGTATGGCGGCAAAGTTGGCCTATAAAATGGCGGGCATCCAAAACCCTGTAGAGGATCTTGACTTTGTAGAACTTCATGACGCCTATACCTCATCCGAGATTCAAACCTACGAAGATATGGGTCTCTGCAAGTATGGAGAAGGGGGAAGCTTTGTTGAAGAAGGAAGTCCCTTCATGCCGGGAATTGAGTATGGCCTGAGCCTTCCGAAGAGAGGAAAGATTCCGGTGAATCCAAGCAGTGGTCTTCTTGCCTGTGGTCATCCGGTGGGTGCAACCGGTCTGATGCAGGCGGTCTTCGCGTTCTGGCAGTTACAAGGGAGCATCAAGAAACATTTGGGGAGTAACAAACTCCAGGTCAAGAATGCAAAACGGGGCCTGATCCACAGCCATGCGGGGACGGGGACGTATATCACAGTCAGCATTCTCGAGCGCCCCTAAATAAACCGCCGATTCGCCTGCCTTACTGCGTTATCGGCCTTTTTTGCTCCTCAACGTACGAAGAGTACGCCTCGATCACAAAAAAGACCTCTGGCCTTGTCTTGCAGGCGACTTGTCGGTTTATTCTCACATTACTTATCAGATTATCCAGGAAATCATTAAAAGTGAGTGGGCTTTTGCTGGATAAAGTGGCTCTTGTTACGGGGGGAAGCCGGGGCATTGGATATGCCATTGCGGCAGCGTATATCGAGGAAGGGGCGAAGGTTGTTATTTGTGGTCGGGATGAAAGCCGCTTGCGGGAAGCCGCTGAAAGTTTAGGAATACTTGGTGAGGTGACGGCCATCGGGTACGATGTTTTCATTTTTGACCAGGTTTAAGGGATGGTTCGAAAGATTATTGCGCAATTCGGGCGGATCGACATTCTCGTGAATAATGCGGGGATCTCTATGACCTACGGGCGTGTAGGAGAGATTGACCCTAAACGATGGGCCGAAGTGATCGGAGTGAATCTGATCGGAACCTTCAATTGCTGCCACGCTCTCCTTCCTCATATGCTGAAAGGGCGTAGAGGGAAAATTATCAACCTCAAGGGCTATGGAGCCCGTATGTCCTCTCCCCGGATGACGGCCTATGGTGCAAGTAAGGCGGGAATCGCCGCTTTTACACGCTCTCTCTCCAGGGAATACAGCGGGACGGGTATCACCGTGAATATACTCTCGCCCGGGGTTGTCCGGACGGAACTGCTTCTGAGTCGTGAAACCACTGATGAAGGTCGGAACTACCGTGATAAGTTCAATTGGGTCATCGACCTCTTGGCAGGCCCGGTGGAAAAACCCGCGGCACTTGCTGTAAAAATGGCCTCTGCTCAAACCGATGGCGTCACCGGAAAAGAATTCCGTGTGATGACAAAGACCAAGCTGCCTTTCGGATGCTGGGGTATGGAATGAAGAGGCTCTTTACTCCTGGATGATTGCGAACTGCTGTTTGGTGGGTTCCGCGCAACAAAACCAGGGTTCGGTCAGTCTTGGGGGTCGTT
Organism: Candidatus Manganitrophaceae bacterium; assembly: GCA_012960925.1. Taxonomy (NCBI): domain Bacteria; kingdom Pseudomonadati; phylum Nitrospirota; class Nitrospiria; order Candidatus Troglogloeales; family Candidatus Manganitrophaceae; species Candidatus Manganitrophaceae bacterium. Next base: position 17,587 of record DUAG01000057.1, on the reverse strand, counting down.
TCCGGTCTGCTTTGACCGGATGTGTGATTCTCTGGGCTGGGCGCCCTTCATAGGCTGCATATGCGAATTCTTTCAGCTGATAGAAAATGATGGCGGGGTCGACCTCTTCCTGGGTTCCTTTTCCCACTTCCTCAGCGAATACTTCCTGGAGCCGATCGATCCTGGGATCGCTGTGGGTCCACAGATAGGTAAATGATTCTTGAACCAGGGGACCCAGGTGAGCCGCGATGCTGGGTTCTGACAAAAGAAGGGAACCCGGCGGGATGAGCAGGCGAATCGTATACTGTACCGGGTCGAGGGAATCGATCATGTCTTCCTTTTCAACAAAGTCGAAGAGGTCGATGATATCCTCAATAGTCGTCCAGGGGGTAAAAGGAACCAGCGAGGCGCGGAGTGTGATCCCGGCCTGTCGTGTCAGGTGAACCGCGCTTTCAATATCGGCCCTCGTGTGGTTCTTATCGAGATGGACCAGGATGGTGTTGCTGAGTGACTCCACAGCTGAGATAATGAAGATACAGCCGAGTTCGGCCAGTTCCGAGAGGGAGGACTGATCCCGGATCAGATGCTCGATCTTGGCGGTAAAATCAAAGGTGAGATTGGGGAAAAGGTCATGCATTGCTCGGACGATACGTAGAGAATGGACCGGGCCGTTTAAGAAGTCGGGATCGCCAAAGGTAATATGCGTCGCGCCCATCTTAACCAGATTTTCAATGTCTTCCAGAACAACTTCACGGGGAACAAGAAAAAAACGCCCGCCATAGACCGGCGGGATCGGGCAGTGACGGCAGTGGTAACGGCAGCCACGGCTTGCTTCAACGTAACCCACCTGACGACGAGTACTCCCTTCTTCCAAGTGGGCGTATTTTTCAAGAGGAGGAAGGAGCGCCCGGCTCGGCGCGAAAAAAGGAAGATGTGTCAGGAGGGGTGCTGCATCACTTCGGTGCGTACTGACCCCCTCAATAGAACGATCATCATTCCTCTCAAGAGCTTGAACAAGTGAAACCAATGCGGTTTCATATTCTCCCCCGATGACGGAGTCTGCTGCTTTTTCCAGAAGGGCGTCTTTGTTGAGAGATGAATAGAGACCGAAGAAGGTGATATGGCAGCCGGCATTGGCCTCCCGAACCTGTGTGGCGACCACGGCCCCGATCCGCAAGGCCGTGTGCATGGGGACAGAAATAGCAACCAGTCTGGCCCGCCGGACTTTGGACATGTCGAGTTTCTGGACGGAGAGGTCGATGACGTTAGGGCGATATCCCGCCTGTTCTAAAAAGGCCAAAGGTGACGCAAGCGCGACGGGCTGATGTCCCAGCTCATAACAGGAGATGAGTAGGATTTCTCCGGGAGTCTTCATTTTAAGTCTTTTGGATTGTAGGCGAGGATATTCCCCCAATAGGTGAAGGCCTTCATCCCTGGTATCGCGATGTGCTCCATATACCCAAATTTTCCACCCTTTGTGATGATTTTGATGTAACCGCCGGTTTTGAGGTCGATAAAAAGATCAAAATTATTCATGGATTGATAGAGCAGCTCTCTCTTGTCCCGTGTTGCCCAAAAATATTTTCCATCTTCTTCTGTAATGATGGCGGCATTGGTGATTTTTTGATTGTTGTCGAGCTTGACGTTGTGCGAGAGGTCTGCTGAACTTCTGTTTTGAATGACGGGTATGCCATGAAAGACGATTCTTTTCCCAAAGGCCGGGGATGTCAGGAAAAAAGATAATCCAAGGGGAATAATCCACAAAAGACGATGCTTGTTCATTGACCCTCCTACTAATTATTGACAGTGATACAGATTTTTCGTTCATACGAAATTACGTCACAATATATCAGAACTTCCCGCACGCCGTAAACCGGGAGGGGAGACCCCAAGGTCATATCGACGATCTTAGGGTGAGGAATAGCATTGAAATCGGGTGCAGTGCCTCAGTGTCCGAGTATTTTTGAGAGAAAGTCCCGGGAACGTTCATGGTTTGGATTCGTGAAGAATATTTCGGGTGTTGTTTCCTCAATGATTTTCCCCTGGTCGAAAAATAGGACCCGGTTCGCGACTTCTTTGGCAAAGCCCATCTCGTGCGTTACAACGAGCATTGTCATCCCGGTTGTGGCAAGTTCCTTCATGACATCGAGCACCTCTTTGATCATTTCAGGATCTAATGCCGATGTCGGTTCGTCGAATAACATGACTTCAGGGTCCATCGCAAGGGCTCTGGCAATGGCGACCCGCTGCTGCTGGCCGCCAGACAGTTGCCCGGGGTATTTAGAGGCCTGTTCCGGGATGCCTACCCGTTTTAACAATTCCATTGTTTTTTCTTCAGCCTGTTTTCTGGGGCGTTTACGAACGTGAATCTGCGCGAGCGTGATATTCTCCATGATGCTCAGGTGGGGAAAGAGATTAAAGCTTTGAAAGACCATCCCTACCTCTCTCCGAATGGTTTCGATGTTCTTCAAATCATCATTCAAGGGTGTTCCATGGATGATGATCTCTCCTTCTTCATGGACTTCCAATCGATTGAGTGTTCGGATGAATGTTGATTTTCCAGACCCTGACGGCCCAATGATCACGACCACTTCCCCTTTGGCGACTTCAACATTCACGCCCTGTAAGGCATGGAAGTCCCCGAACCATTTGTGGACGTTACGGCAGACGATCACGTTTTTATTGTCTTGGTTCTTTGAACTCATCGAACGCCGACTCCAAGCTGTTTTTCTAAATTTCGACTATATTTTGACATTAAAAAACTAAAAATCCAATAGACAAAAGCGATCGTCATGAAGACCTCGGCTTCCAAACCAATAAAATCAGGTTGTCCAATCGCGGCCTTCGCGGCTCCGGTTAGATCAAGCAGTCCAACAATGGCAACCAGGGAGGTATCTTTGAACAGGGAGATGCATTCCCCGACGAGTGCAGGAATGACGGCACGGATTGCCTGGGGTAGAACGATGAAAAGGTTTGTTTGAACTGTGTTCAATCCGAGGGCCTGTGCGGCTTCGATTTGTCCTGCGGGGAGCGCTTGTAAGCCTCCCCGGATGTATTCTGCCATATAAGCTGCGGCAAAGAGAGTGACGGCGATCATCACGCGCACCAGGTTACTGACAACCAGAGCGGGGGGGAGAAACAAAGGAATGAGAACCTGACCCATAAACAGCAGAGTGATCAGAGGAACGCCACGAATGGTTTCGATAAATCCGATACAAAGCACCTTGATTCCGGGCAGCTTACTTCTTCTTCCCAGAGCCAGGGCGATCCCAAGAGGGAAGGACACAACAATGCCGACGACGGTCACTAAGAGTGTTAGAAGCAGTCCACCCCAGAGATGGTTTTCGACTCTGGGCAGAATATCGCTTCCTGTAAAACCACTCAGTAATATCGGGCTGAGTGTGATATAGAGAAACCATCCTAGGACAATTCGGCGCTTTTGTCCTTTTTGGGCCGTGGTGTATCCAATCAGGTAGAGGATAGCTCCGGCAATGGGAAAATAATGGTTGGCGGCATTAAACCCTGTACGGTCTGCATCATGGCCCACGATGGTGCTCCACAGGGCGAACCCCGTGAAGCAAATAAACAGTGACCAGCTTTTGACTCCCATCCTTGTTCGGATGGCAACGGTGGAACCCAACAAGCCCATCAAGAACACGAGGGTCAGAAAAATTCTCCAGAGCTGTTCCTCTGGATAGGAGCCGACTGCGAAAAGGTGGAGATTGTCGACGACAACTTGCCAGTCTGCGTTCTGAAACACAAATGCAAGCATCGGAACAAATAGAAGATACCCCAGCCAGAGACTCCCAATGGTTAATGAGGTGTTGATCCAGGAACCAAACAAGTTTTTTTTGATCCAGGGAATGATCATATTTTTAGACTTTGTATAAGCAGACATGATCAAGCCATTAAAGATTGTTTGTGATAGGTCTCATGCAAATCGCTGCCTTAGACTTTATTTTGCGATTATTCCTGTTCTGGCGTTAAACCAGTTAATGATCGTCGAAATGAATAAGCTGACACCCAGGTAGGATCCCATCACCAGAAGTATCAGGGGGATCGCGTTTCCAGACTGGTTGGAGATGGTCTGAGAGACCTGAAAGAGGTCGGCAAAACCAATCACAAGGGCCAGGCTGGAATTTTTTGTCAAATTAAGATACTGATTTGCCAAGGGAGGAAATATGACCCGCAAGGCTTGAGGAAAGACAACCAGCCGAAAAATCTGTAGCGGGGTTAATCCCAGGGCCTGAGCCGCTTCGCTTTGTCCTTTATGGACGGCCAGGATGCCTGCTCTGACAATCTCAGCAATGAAGGCCGCCGTATAGATTGTCAGTCCGGTCAACAATCCCATGAATTCGGGGGAAAAATGAATCCCGCCCTGAAAATTGAATCCTTTCAAGCGGGGGGTACTGAGGCGGAGGGGATATTCGGGCAGTGCGAAGAGGCTGAGGAGGACCACTCCCAAAAATACCATATAGGGGATGAATGCTTTGGACCGCAGCAGACCACGACCCGCTTCCCTCCCTTTCAGGATTCTCAGTACTCCGAAGCCGCTGATGACGGCAAGGCCAATGAAGCCTAACCACATTCGAGTGGTGTCCGTCCCTTCCCACCATGGGAAAAATGCGCCGCGATTGCTCAAGTAAATTCCGCCAGGGAGTGGAATAGACTGTCGAATCCCTGGCAGGGCCAAATAGACCACATGATACCAGACAAAAAGCTGTACCAGCAAAGGGATGTTTCGAATGATTTCCACATAGACTGTTGACAAGGTATTGATCAATAAATTTTTTGAGAGGCGTCCCATCCCAATGAAAATACCAAGAAAGGTGCTTAGAAGAATACCCAATGCTGAGATACGAAGCGTATTGACTGCGCCGACTTGAAAGGCCCTCCAATAAGAGTTTTCAGATGAAAATTCGATGCCTTCACTAATTGAAAACCCCGCTTCTTCTGACATAAACTCAAACTGGATCTTTAAGTTCTGCTGGGCCAGTCCTGAAAACATATTACGCAACAACCAGAAAAAAAATATCCCAATGACAAGAAAAAAAAGGACTTGCAGCAGAATATTAATCACTTTGACATCCCGATAAAAAGGAATACGGATCGCTTCAGACTTGTGAAGAGGAGGGTGTTGGGTTTTTTTCATAGCAAGTTGTAATGATTTTTATTGCCTGGATAAGGCTTCAGGGCAAGGCGCGAGGAGCGCAGAACCACAGCGTATGTTTCATGCGTGAGGATTCGAGTACCACAGCAACGCAGACATGGAGCCTTGGATGGGTGAGTTGAACTGTTACTTTTATCGAAAAGGAGGGGCATACATCAAACCGCCATCGGTCCAGAGAGCATTCAGGCCGCGAGACATCTTGAACTTTGATTTCATCCCGAGGTTTCGATCAAAGACCTCACCGTAGTTGCCTACATTTTTGATGATATTGGCGACAAAGGTGTTGTCTACACCCAGGCCTTTTCCGAGGGTTCCGGTAATGCCTAAGAGCCTCTGGATGACGGGATCTTTATTAAGCTTCATGACCTCAAGATTCTTTTGGGTCACTCCCAGTTCTTCCGCCGCCAGCATGCCGTAAATGGTCCAGACTACCACGTCCCTCCATTGGCTGTCATTGGACCCGACTGCAGGCCCCAGCGGTTCCTTGGAGATGGTTTCGTCCAGAAGGACATAGATCGAAGGATTCTTTTCCGCATACTGGCGGGCAAGGAGTGTGGACCGGTCCGAGGTAGCGGCGTCACATCGGTTTGCCCTGAATGCGGACATCATTCCGTCGGCATCTTCAAAGGTCAGCAGCGTGAAGTTGGAATTTATTTTCGCGAAGTAATCTGTGATATTTTTTTCAGTCGTGGTTCCTGAAATGGTACAAAATGTGGCTCCTGCGAGTTCGCTGATCCCTTGAATGCCCAGATCTTTTTTTACCAGAACTCCCTGGCCGTCATAAAATGTCGTTACCGTAAAGTCAAGCCCCACCGATCCGTCTCTGGAGACCGTCCATGTGGTATTTCTGGAAAGGACATCGATTTCACCTGCCTGAAGTGCCGTAAAGCGCTGTGACGAGGAGAGAGGGACATATTTCACTTTCTTGGGATCACTAAAGACGGCGCTTGCAATGGCCTTGCAAAATGCAACATCAAATCCTTCAAATTCGCCTTTGGGATTAAGAAATCCAAAGCCCGGGATCATTTTGTTCACACCGCAATGAAGAATCCCGCGACGCTTTACCGTATCCAATTTTCCGGCAAAAACTGAAGAAGCGCCCAGGAGGAGTGCCATCGAGATCAACGCGCTTGCGGCCACCTTTAAACTATTATTCCTCATAAGCATTGCTCCTGAATATCTGCGAAGAGTTGATCATATCTTTATGTACACTTCATCTAATGGGATGTTCCTCTTTAGTTTCAAATTGACAATCACATCAATGAAGGAATCATTCTATAGAATTAATGAACTAGAAACAACCTCATATTTTATCCTTTTTGAGCGAGACCCAGAAAGGAGTAAATGTCGTGAAGTTTGACGGAGGTAGTTTGACTTTTATGGTATAATTATAGTAGTTTTGAAGGGTCATTCATGTACTTTTCTTTCCCCCCGTCCATGTGGGGAGTGGACGTAAGATCCATGTGAGTTCATGGAGATAGGCGGATTGCTTATGGATCGTCCCTGGGTCAAGTATTATGAACAGGATGTACCGGAAACCATTCAATTCCCCTCCATTCCAATTTACCAGTTTATTGACGATTCTGCGGTTCGATGCCCTGAACTTTGCGCCATTCTTTTCTATGGGAAGAGGACGAGCTATCAGAAATTGTCCCTTGAAATCAATCAATTTGCCCATCTCCTTACAGAACTGGGTGTGCGCAAGGGGGATCGAGTGGCCATCATGCTCCCGAATATCCCCCAATGTGTTGTTGCCTACTATGGTGCACTGAAAGCGGGTGCAATCGTCGTCATGACGAATCCTTTGTACGTCGAACGAGAACTTCAAGTGCAGCTTGATGATTCCGGAGCGGAAACGATTATTGCTCTCGACTTCTTTTATCCCCGTATTGAAAAAATTAAAAATAAGACCCCCTTAAAAAATATCATCTTAACTTCCATTCGAGATGCACTTCCCTGGTTCTTGTCCCTCCTTTACCCGATCAAGGCAAAGAAGGAGGGCCAGTGGATTCAAGTCCCAAAAGTCCCGCCTGTATACGACATGATGGCACTGATGAAGGAGATGCCTTCATCTGATCCGAATGTGCTTGTCTTTTCCACAGACCTGGCTCTCCTCCAATATACCGGCGGAACGACCGGAACCCCAAAAGGGGTGATGTTGACGCATCAAAATCTTGTGGTCAACGCGATTCAAATCCGTAAATGGATGCCATCCCTTACGGAAAAGGAAGAGATTTTCCTCGGGGTGATCCCTTTCTTCCATGTTTATGGGATGTCAACCTGCATGAACCTAGCGATTTATTTGGGGTCGACACTCGTCCTTTTGCCTCGATTTGTGACCAAGGATGTCCTGAAGACGATTCAGAAAAGCAGGGCGACAATGTTCATGGGGGTTCAGGCGATGTACGTCGCGATTAATAATTTTGCCACCATCAAAGAATATGATCTCTCTTCCGTGCGTGTTTGTATCTCTGGTGCCGGACCGCTCCATGAAGAGGTCCAGCGCCGTTTTGAGGCGCTGACAGGAGCAAAACTGGTTGAGGGATATGGGCTGTCAGAGGCCTCTCCCGTGACCCATGCGATCCCGATCAATGGAAAGCGGAAAGAGGGGAGCATCGGACTTCCTTTTCCGAATACTCTTGCAAAGATCGTTGATATTGAGACAGGAAAGAAAGACCTTGCAATTGGGGAGGTCGGCGAATTAATTGTTCAAGGCCCTCAGGTGATGGAGGGATATTGGCAAAAAGGGACGGAAACCAGAGATGTCTTGCGGGATGGGTGGCTTTTTACAGGGGATATGGCCCGCATGGATGAGGAAGGATACTTTTTTATTGTAGACCGAAAGAAAGACATGATTAAGACAAAGGGTGAGAATGTTTATCCGCGTGAAGTGGAAGAGGTTCTTTTCCGGCATCCAAAAGTAAAAGATGCGGTTGTGGTGGGTATCCCTGAAAAGTTTTTTGGGGAATACATCAAGGCCTATCTTGTTCTGAAAGAAGGAGAAAATGTAACAGAAGATGAGGTGATGGATCACTGCCGAATAGAGTTGGCTGAGTTCAAGGTGCCGAAAGAGATTGAGTTTCGATCCGAGCTTCCGAAGACAATTATTGGAAAGGTCTTGAGGCGTGTCTTGCTGGAAGAAGAAATGAAGAAGAGGCGTAACGATTGAGCCTACCCATCTTTTTCCCCATGACTGCGTTGCTGTGGTGCTCGAATCCTCACGTATAGACATACGTTGCGGTTCTGTGCTCCTCGTGCCTTATCCTGGAGGATGGGTCTCGCGTAGCCAAAATCTAGGCAAGCTGAATCGTTACGAAGTTATAATCCGTTTTCGGGTTTGTCCGTGCAATAAGATCTGATTGGTCTGATATATTTGATGCAAATAGAAAGGAGTCTGTATGAAGGAAGCGGTCATTGTTGAAGGGGTCCGAACACCGATCGGCAATATGGGAGGCGCACTTAAGGAGATCACGAACCAAAAGTTGGGTGAAGCGGTCACCCGCGAGGTGTTCAAGCGTTCCGGTATCGATCCATCGGCGGCAGAAGAGGTCATCTTTGGTTGTGTCGGGCAATATAGTGACGCGACCAATCTGGCGCGTGTCATCATGCTGATGGCGGACTTGCCCATCTCCACCCCGGCCTATACCGTCGCGCGTAATTGCGCCTCCGGCCTGCAAGCCGTCGTGAATGCCTGCCAGAATATCTATTCGGGGGATGCAGACCTCCAGGTTGCCGGAGGGGTAGAAAACATGAGCCTGGCGCCTTTTGTTTCACGCGACATGCGGTTTGGACAGCGCCTGCGTCATTCGATGATGATTGATTCGATCTGGGAGGGCCTGACCGATGGTTTCTGCGGCCAGGTCATGGGAAAGACGGCTGAAAACCTTGCAGAAGAGTTTCAAATCACCCGTGAGGAACAGGATAAATATGCCGTAGAAAGCCATAAGAAAGCCTTTCGGGCAACACGTGAAGGGAAATTCAGGGAAGAGATCGTTCCTGTTCTTATTCCAAAAAAAGTGGCTGGAAAGGAAGTGACTCCAGAGCCCTTTTCTCAGGATGAAGGACCGAATGTTGCCCTGACCGAACAGATGCTCTCTCTCTATCCGGCGATCTTCAAGGAAGGGGGGACGGTGACCCCTGGAAATGCCTGTCCGATCAGTGATGGTGCGGCGGCGCTTCTCATGATGTCACGGGAGCGGGCCAAGGCACTGGGAAAAGAACCGATCGGGGTGGTACGGTCCTATGCTTCTGTTGGGGTTGAGCCGCAACGCATGGGAATCGGCCCGGCACTGGCCATTCCAAAGGCCTTGAAGAAGGCAGGGCTTTCAATCTCTGATATCGAACTGATTGAAGTGAATGAGGCCTTTGCCGTTCAATATCTTGCGGTCGAACGGGTTCTGGGGCTTAAGCGGGAGATCACAAACGTCAATGGCGGGGCGATTGCCCTTGGACATCCGGTCGGGATGAGCGGTGCCCGTCTGGTAATCACTCTTTTGAAAGAGATGAAGAGACGAGACCTGACGCTCGGGGTTGTTTCCCTTTGTGTGGGCGGCGGGCTCGGCTCGGCGATGGTTCTGGAACGAAAATAGAGAAAGGCGGGAGAGCTATGTATATCTACAAAGCAGCGGTGATCGGTGCGGGGACGATGGGTGCCGGAATCGCCCAGGTGATTACTTATTCAGGCCTTCCAGTCATCTTAAAGGATGTCAATCAGGAGGCCGTTGATCGGGGTTTGGAGACGGTCCGTAAAATTTATCAAGGGCGGGTGGATAAAGGGAAGATGACGTCCACCGAGATGAATCAGAAGATGGCCCTGGTGATCGGTGCGGTTGACTATTCAGGATTTTCAGATGTCGATATTGTCATAGAAGCTATTTTTGAAGATATCTCGATCAAGCAAAAGCTCTTTCATGAGTTGGAATCGGTTTGTCCTGAAAATACGATCCTGGCCAGCAATACCTCTTCTCTTCCCCTCTCCGCCATTGCCTCCGCTTCAAAGAGGCCGGAAAAAGTGGTCGGCTTGCATTTTTTTAATCCAGCGCCCGTGATGAAACTGGTTGAGGTGATCCCCGGTCTCGGGACATCTCAGGAAACGATTGACGATGTCACCCTCTTTTCAGAGAGTCTGAGGAAGATCCCCATCCGGGTGCAGGAGTGCGCGGGCTTCCTGGTCAATCGTCTTTTGCTGCCCTATTTAAACGAAGCGGCTATTGCCCTGGAGGAGGGTGCGGCCACGGCAAAGGAGATGGATGATGCTGCCCTTACCTTTGGACTCCCCATGGGTCCCTTTACACTCTTTGATCTGGTCGGGATTGATGTCTCTCTGAAGGTGGCGAATATTCTTCATCAGGCCTATGGTCCACGGGCGAAGGCCGCCGAAATCATTGCGGCCCTGGTGAATGCCGGACGCTATGGATTAAAAAGCGGCTCGGGTTTTTATGAATATGGGGATGGAAAACCTGGTGAACTCGATACGATCATTGATCAGGTGGGAAAAAAGCCAAAAGCCGGAAGAACTTCTTTTTCAGTAGACCGTCTGATCATGCCGATGATCAACGAGGCCGTGATCGCCCTGCAGGAAGGTGTCGCATCTGCTGCCGACATCGATGTTGCAATGTTGGCGGGAACCGGATTTCCCCAGGAGAAAGGGGGGCCGCTTCATTACGCGGATCAAGTTGGCGTTGATACCGTCCTCTCTACCCTGGAAAAATTGAAGGAAGAGCACGGGGAGCGCTTCTGGCCCGCGCCGATGCTGAAACGCATGGTCATGGGAGGATATCTGGGCAAAAAAACCGAAAAGGGCTTCTTTCAGTATTAAGAAACAGAACATGCTGAACAACGACGAAAGAACAGGAGGGTAATTTGGAAAATGAGATTGTAAAATATTCAACAGACGGTCATGTGGCGACGATCACCCTGAATAATCCTCCCGCAAATCTCTTGACCTTTGATCTCTTGTCCGCGCTGGAAAAAGTGGTGGATTCGCTGGCGAAGGATGATCAGGTTAAGGCGCTTGTCATTACGGGATCTGGGAGTCTCTTTGTTGCTGGGGCGGATATCAAGGAGATTGCCTCCATCTCCTCGTCGGAAAAGGGGGAATCCATTGCAAAAAGAGGTCAGGCGGTTCTTGACAAAATTGAACAAATGCAAAAGCCGGTAATCGCCGCGATTACAGGTTTTTGTCTGGGGGGTGGTCTTGAGTTGGCCATGGCCTGCCATCTCCGTATCGGAGGAGAACGTGTCCGCTTGGGGCAGCCTGAGATCAACCTCGGCATCATTCCGGGTTTTGGCGGGACGCAGCGGCTCCCGAGCCTCGTCGGGAAGGCAAAAGCCATTGAATTGATCCTGACCGGGGATATGATTAATGCGGAAGAGGGGAAAAGGATCGGCCTTTTCAATAAGGTGGTCCCGGAAGGAGAGGTACTGAAACAGGCTCAGGGCCTAGCGAAAAAGATTGCATCAAAAGGAAAGAAAGCGGTCGAGGCGAGTCTTCTGGCCATTCAATATGGGATAGACCATCCTCTCCCTTCCGGTTTAGAAAAGGAAGCGGAACTTTTTGGAAAGGTCTGTGCAACCGAGGATAAAAAAGAGGGGGTTTCGGCCTTTCTTGAAAAGCGCCAAGCAAAGTTTCAGGATCGTTAACCCCTGATGGTTTAGGGCCTATGAGGGAACATCCGACAGAGTACTTTTTCCGTGATACCAGAATGAAGCGTATCTTTGAAGGGACGCGTGAGATTCAAGGGATGGTCATTCGGAAGATGCCCTGAGGAGAGGAAATATTGATGAAGATGGCTGTTTGTATTAAGCAAGTCCCTGCCACAGAGTCGAAAATAAAGCCATCTTTTGATGGCAGGGAGATTGACCGGGCGGGCCTTTCTTATGTTGTGAATCCCTATGACGAGTTTGGTGTTGAGGAGGCCTTGAGAATAAAGGAACGTTTCGATGAAGGTTCTGTCACCGTGATAACCATCGGGCCGGAAAGGGTAACAGAAGCCTTGAGAACATGTCTTGCCCTAGGGGCGGACCAGGCAATACACATCAAGGATGATCGACTGGAGGGGGGAGATGCCTACGCGACGGCCTTTGTCCTTGCCGCTGCCTTGAAGAAAGAAAATTATGACATTATCTTTTTTGGAAAACAGGCGGTTGATGACGACAATGGCGCCGTTGGCATTCACCTTGCTGAATTGATGGGCTTGCCGCATGTGGCCGTGATTAATAAACTTGATCTGAAGCCGGGAAAGGGGAGGGCCGTTGCCTCGCGGCAGATCGAAGGGGCAACTGAAATAGTTGAAATTAAACTCCCTGCCGTCTTTACCTGCCAAAAGGGACTGAATGAGCCGCGGTATGCCTCCCTCCCCGGCATTATGAAAGCGAAGCAGAAACCATTGGCAACGCTGACTCTGGAGAATTTGGGCCTGGATGAGGAAAGCGTCGGAGCCAAAGGGGCAAAGCTCATGGTAACCCACATCGAAGCGCCGACTGAACGGACGACCGGAAAAATCTTTGATAAGGACCCCGCAGAATCCGTCGAAGAATTGCTTGGCTTACTTCGAAATGAAGCAAAAGTCTTGTAGCAAGGGAACAAGGAGGCAGCATGGCGGGCATACTGGTCTTTTCAGAACAACGTGACGGAAAGGTCAAGCGTGTGGCCCTGGAAGCCATTTCGGCTGCCCACTCCCTCCAAGCCAAGGTGGGAGGGGAAGTGGGTGCTGTGATCATCGGAGATCAGGTGGCCGATGAGGCGAATGTTCTCATGGACGCGGGTGCAGAGCGGATCTACCTGGCGGAAGATCCGCTTCTGCACTATTATACATCGGAAGGATATGTTTCCCTTGTCGGTGACCTGGCAAAAAAACTGGAGACCCGTCTGATCCTGATGGGAGCAACCACGATGGGGAAGGACCTCGGTCCGAAGTTGGCGGCCAGACTAGGTGGTCCTTTTGCCGGCGACTGTATTGGGCTGGAAATCGATGATGGGGGAATCCTCATTGCCCAGCGGCCGATCTACGGGGGAAAGCTCATGTCAACGGTCAAGAGTCGCCTAAATGCCTTCCAGGTGGCCACTATTCGGCCGAATGTCTTTCCCGTGAAAAAGCAGAAATCGGAGATCCCCTCCCGGATCGAAAAGATCACTTCCTCTTGTAATCTCTCCAGCCTGCTTGCTCGGGTTAAAGAGGTGGTAGAGACGGCGAGTTCGAAGGTTGAACTGACGGAGGCACGTATTATCGTGTCGGGGGGAAGAGGACTTAAAGCTCCTGAGAATTTCAACCTGGTGGAGGACCTGGCAGAGGTCCTTGGAGCTGCTGTGGGGGCATCTCGCGCCGCGGTCGATGCGGGATGGAAACCGCACAGTTATCAGGTTGGCCTGACAGGAAAGACGGTTTCTCCTCTTCTCTATATTGCCTGTGGTATTTCTGGAGCCGTACAACATCTGGCGGGGATGTCTTCTTCCAAGTATATCGTTGCGATCAATAAAGATCCAAATGCCCCGATCTTCAAGATTGCAAACTACGGCATCGTTGGAGACCTTTTTGAGATTCTTCCTCTCATGACCGAGGCGGTAAAAAAGATGAGAGAAGGTTAAAACCCGGGGACAGGGTTCACGTATTCTGGAGCATGCTCTTGTCGGACAAATTTGATGTCATCATCGTGGGTGCCGGACCGGCGGGTTCGGCCGCTGCGCTCACATTGGCACGGGCCGGTCTATCTGTCGTCGTCTTTGAACGGGGTGCGTTTCCCGGAGCAAAGAATATGTTTGGTGGGGTCCTCTATACACCTATTCTGAACAAATTGATCCCCGGATTTTGGGAAGAAGCCCCTATTGAACGGCATATTGTGAAACGCCGGTTTAGTCTGCTCTCCGGGAAATCAGAGGCCGCTTTTGAGTTCCGTTGCGAAGATTACAATGAAAACCCACCTTTTAATCATAGCTTTTCTGCACTCCGAGCACGCTTTGATCCATGGTTTTCCAAAAAAGCGGAGGAAGCGGGTGCTATGGTTATCACTGAAACCGTTGTTGATGACCTGATCTTTGAGAATGGCAAGATTTGCGGCGTGAAAGCCCGGCGGGAAGGAGGAGAGGTCCTGGCCGATGTCGTTATTGCCGCAGATGGGGTAAATTCTTTTCTGGCCAAAAAAGCGGGCCTTCGTAAAGATTTTCGCCGAGCCGTTCTAGCCGTCGCGGCAAAGGAAGTCATCGGTCTTCCACGAGAGGTGATTGAGGACCGTTTCTCCCTGGAAGGTGACGAGGGAGTGGCGATGGAGTTCTTTGGAGATTCGGTGGCAGGAATGGTTGGCGGAGGATTTATTTATACGAATAAGGAGACGCTTTCTGTCGGAATAGCCTGTTCCATCAAGTCATTCATCGATAAAAAGGTGGCACCCAATGATCTCCTAGACCGTTTTAAGGCGCATCCGAGCATAAAGCGCCTGATTAGAAAAGGCGAGACGCTGGAATATTCAGGACATATGATTCCAGAGGGTGGTTTTGAGCAGGTACCTCAGGTTTATACCGACGGACTCCTCCTGGTTGGCGATGCTGCTCATTTGGTGAATGCGTCTTTTTATCATGAAGGAACCAACCTGGCCATGGCCTCGGGTATGTATGCGGCGGAAGCCATCATTGAGGCGAAAGAAAAGGGTGATTTTTCGGCACAAACGCTGAAGTGCTACGAGGAAAAACTAAATGATAGTTTCGTTATGAAGGATTTGAGGAAATATCGAGCGGTGGAAAGGTGGTCGCATGAAAATCCAAAATTCTTTCAGGAATATCCATTTCTTGCTATAGAGATGCTAAAGGATTACTTTAGTATTTCTGAGCTGCCAAAAGAAGCGGTTCAAAAAGAAGCCTACCGAAAAGTACGCTCGCATATTTCCCCAATACAAGCCTTTTTTGAACTGAATAAATTTCGGAAAACCTTTTTTTAAAGGGTGTTTGTAAGATCAGCCGGGGAGGGAGCAGGTTTGACCTATATCAGATACCGCAATCCAACCGTATACCCACCTTGATTTTCGTGACTGTCGACCCAACAAACCTCGGCAAGAGTCGGCAATGAAGATTTCATCTCCGGAATTGGCATCTGGACCTGGATAATCTGGGAGCGGGTTAGAGGCGTCTCCGTTTTGAGACAAAATCCTCCGTTGCTTATGTTGAGCATAAGCCCATAATACCTTCTCTGCCCTAGCTCTAATGACGCAGAGGGTTCGTAGGCCACCTCCTTCTCCAAACCATGTCGATCGGCGATTCTTCGGTTTTCTCTATCCATTCTGATTACCCCAGATCAATAGGGTCTCCTTAATATTTGAGCGATAAGCTGATAAAATCTGCTTTACGCAATCACTGGCTTTTAATCAATCCCCTCAAATGAGGGGGAGAGTCCTCAGGAAAGATGATGACTTTGTAATATTTTTGCGACGATTCCGGCCCGGGTTGTTACGTCCAGTTTTTTCATAATCCTCTTCATATGGTCCTTCACCGTATATTCTCCGATATTCATAAAGACTACAATTTCTTTATTCATTTTTCCTTCAGACAACAATTGAACAACAATCTGTTCACGTTGTGTCAGTTTTATCAAATCTCTCACGTCTTCAATCCGAACGCCCTCAGAAACTCTCTCGATCAATATCATGATATGGGTACTGTCCTGATTCCCGGCACCCCTCTGTAAAAGCAGGGCTCGAAAAAGATAGACTGCTTCTTCGTGAATACAAATTCTGTTCACAGTAGGTGCTGATGCTTCAACTTTTCCTTAATCAGCGGATACCATATCCTTGAAATGATCATAAAGCTGGTAAATGATTTGGGGCAGTGGCCGTCCCGGATCCATTTTCTTTGACTTTCTAGGAAATTTTGGAATTGCAGTCAAACGATCCAGAAGGTTCTTTGCGTCGTAGTTCAGGTAGAGGGTTTCTCCTTCCTTCCCCATGATCAGTATTCCGGGTTGGGCTCTTCTTCGAACTAGATTGTGAAGGTCGTCTTCACTCATGTTTGACGGGCGGATAATTGGTTTTAGTGGTTTTGGAGGTGAATCATGGAGGATGTCCGGCTTTTCCCCCTGAACGATGTCGATGGATAAGTTGTGCAGAAGGTTGCCCAAAACGGCGGATCATGAGACCATTAATTCCATATCGGACTGTGTGAAAGGGCGGTTACTCTTTTCTCTCCAGAGTACGAGATAGCCTCTGCATTGTTTCTTTTTGTCCAATAGAGAGAATGATCAATGAAAAATAAAGCTTGGCCGGCATGAGGATATTTTTATAAAAAGGGTGACGTGTCAAGCGGGAGGATGTCCACACATCCTCTCCTCGGATACAGGGGGACTTGTTCTGCATCAGTTGTTCAACACTGGGGAGTAATGTCTTCTCCAATGTGATCTCATTGGTATCGATTGAGCGGGTCCGACCTGACCAGCTTTGATGTGTGAGCAAGGTTGCTTTTGAAGAAACAGGATCAACCGGAAAAAACCAACCGGATCGAAAGGAGATCTCTTTTTGTAATAAATGAAAGAGGGTTTTTAGAAGGGTGTCCAGACCGACCTGAGATGAGTCCATGTTTTTGAACTGGAGAATGACCTCCTTTTGCTGGATTGTTAAGCGAACGGACACAACGAAACCCCATTTCTAAAAATATTTACGGAAAGAATACTCTGATCCACGAATACAATCAAATGTGACTCGCGAAAACAGAGATCAAATGCACACCCGGCCCTTCCAAGGTTGATTTACGTTCAAATAAATAGGTTTCCCCAGCATCAAAGAACGCTCGCCTCTTTGCTAGGGGGTTTGTAAATTCATTACGGGTCTATAGTCGCTTATAATATTATATCAGGTTATATTAGTCCTGAAACTGAATGATCATACCTTTTTTAAGTTTTTCTTGGTGCGTAAGTCCGGCGGCGACTTCAAGCACATAGAGAGCTTTATCTTTTGTGGGGCCGTAGCTTGGACAAGGATCTGATTTGCATGGAGGTGTGTTCTCAGAAATGTATACAATTTCTCGGTGTTCATTCATCCAGATAATATCGATTGGGAATTTGCAGTTTTTCATCCAAAACCGGTGACGCGCTGCCACCTGAAAGACAAAGAGCATCCCGCCACCTTCTGGCAGGTGTTCCCGGAACATCAATCCAAGTCTTCTGGTTTTTGGGGTGTCGGCGATTTCTGCGTTGAGTTGAGTCCCGCTCGGAAAGGTTACCGTCTGATGGCTTGGGGCTTCGTTTGCATAGGCGGGGTTGATCGCAAGAAAAAAAGCAACGGCGATCAGAACCCTCTCTTTTCTCCACATGATGGGCATCTTATGAAAAAGAGGGGAGCGTGTCAACAAATCAAGATCCTACGGTAATCCCCCCATTAATAATGGTTCACAGAAGTAGAGCCTGTGTTGCCAGCGTCAATTTTTGATAGGGTGTAATTCCTCCAATCGCCATATTAGGC